>JAUWTM010000087.1 GCA_030614715.1 Planctomycetota bacterium | reverse complement strand
GGAAGGTCCTCACCTAACAGGTCGCTCATGATCAGCGGGAGTATGAATCCGCCGATCAGCGCGGTATCTACATCGTACGGCACGAAGCGGTTGTACTGGAACATCATCGACCGGATGAATCCGGGTGTGATGAAGTCAGCATAGACCTGCGACGGATCGGTGTAGATCTGGAGTAGATCGTACTCGGGGATCAGAATGAGCATGCGAAGCGCATACGGTGCTTCCCGATAGTATTCGACCATCATCTGCGACAGGTCCTCGGGGAGGTTCTGCAGTTCGGTTATATCAAATTCTGTCCAGTACAGGGTAGCACCATTATCGACTTCGGTACCCAGGACCGCCAGTCGAAGATTGAATTCGAAGGACTCGGAGCCCTTTGTTACGTTTACGTGATATTTTACGGCTGTGCCAGCGGTCCACGATCCTGCCGGGAAATCGGGCAGGGGAGGGACTGCAAACTGCAATGCGCTTGCACTGGTTGTGGATACAAACAGGCCGATGATCGCAAATGCGATGAGATAGGAATACTTGTTCATACTTTGGCTCCTGCTTTATTAATCATGGACATACATTCAAGACGCCCCGGAAACCGGTGGCGTTTTTATCCGGCAGGATAGTATACGGGATACCGCTGCCGTTGCAACCGGTTTCGATTATTCTCATGGTAAGAGTTAGGTGAATTGAGGGAGGTTCAACCCGGTTCGAGGTCGTCCGTCATGTGAAGGTACTTGACCATCGTGACCTCGTTGCCCACATCGTTGAAACTTACCTCGTCCATCATTCGAAGCGTCAGGAATACGCCTCGACCGCCCGGATGCATCAGGTTTTCCTCGAGCGTCGGGTCCGGTATAAGTCCAAAATCGAATCCCGGGCCCTGGTCGCGGACTTTCATCGTAATATTTTCCGACTCCACGAGGTAGCTGACCGTGATCGACCTTCGACCGTCACCCTGGTGCCCGTGCCTCGTTGCGTTTGTCACGCATTCATCGAGGGACAACCGGACCTTGAACAGGCTGTCGTTGTCCACGCCCCGGAGACGTAATTCCTCGAGGATCATCTCAAGGACCTCCATGAATGTGTATGGCGGGAGTGTGAGAGTGGTCCAGCTGTCCGGAACCACTGAAATCAGTGCGATCGCTATGTCATCAAGTTGTTCGCGACCGTCCTGGAACTTGATTATTTCGTTTTCCAGCACCCGTATCAGGTTTTTCGAACTCAGATCGCAGTTTTTCTTGAAAAGGTCGACCAGCCGCTCGTGCCCGTAACGTTCTCCGGCCCTGTTGGTGGCGTCAGTCAGCCCGTCCGTGTAGAAAAGCAGCCTGTCGCCCTCGTTGAGCTGCACCTGGAGGGTGACATAACGGCTGTCGGGGAAAATACCGAGAGGCAGACCTTCGCCTTCAAGGTACGTGATCTCACCTGTCTCCTTGTGCCACCAGAGCGGAAGCTCGTGACCCGCGCGTGAGAAGGTCATCCTCAGCTGGGTGACATGGATCTTCGCGTAGAAGCACGTGGCGTACCAGTACTCACCCTTGACCTGCAGGTACAGGCTTTCATTGGCGCGTTCGAGGACCTTCATCGGGGGCGTCAGCGCCCCGGCCTGGTTCGCGATCATGCCATGGACGCTCATCGCCATGAGGCTTCCGGGAATTCCCTTTCCGACAACATCGCCGATCACGAGTCCGATCGTGTTAGGGCCGAGATCGAAAATGTCGAAGAAATCTCCTGCAAGACCCTGTGCCGCGATTAAGCGGGTCGCGATCTTGATCCGCTTCTTCTGGTAACCGGGCGGGAAGAAATTCTGCTGCAGCCTGCTTGCGAGCTCGATTTCCTGTGAGTGCCTGCGTTCCCGGTGGTTCGCCTCGCGCTTGGCGAGTACGTCCCCAGTTACGTCGTCGGCCAGCAGGAGCATTCCGCCGGGTGGATCGCTGTCGTCGGGATATGCCGTTCCCCGGAGTCTCAGGAACTTACCCGTGACTGTATCGTCTGCAGAGCTGACCGTATTTTCATCGAGCACCGGTTCGATGCCCAGCCTCGCTATAACCTCGAACGGCTGCCCGCTTTCCAGTAGTTTTGCGACAAGATAATCGCAATCCGTACCCAGGATCGGGTGTTCCTTCAGGTTTTGCCCGATGAGCGACTCTATCGGGACCCCCGTTATCGCTGAGAACGCATCGTTGACCTCGGCGACAATCCCGTTGTTGTCTGCAAGCAGGAGGCCCTCCGGCAGACGTCGCAGTGCTTTCAGGTAGACACCGTTCTCACCCGCTGCACCGGCGCCGTCGACCATCGCCAGGGCCGCGGTCGAGGTCACCATCGCAAGGCTCTCAATGAACGGTTTCAGTTTGGTGCCCGCATCCGGGACCGCGTTACTGAAAAATATGCACGCGATACCCAGCAGGTTTTTCTCGTGATCCATCGGAAGGCAGATGACCAGGTTGAACAGCCCCGACTCGAACCGGCGTGCGAGTTCGCTGTCCGCAGCGGCATTGTCCATGAGGTCCCTGTTCAAAAGGACGTACTCAGGCTTCAGCTTCTGCCGCTGCCAGAGTGTACCGATAATGTCGTGCCAGTTGATGTCGGGGAGGGGGGTGCCGCTTGACGCAAAGACGTACCTCTCGCGTCCGATGCTTGAATCGACGAACGCGGCGAAGTCTCCCCCGGATACCTTGAGTAGTTGATCCAGGAATTCATCGATCAGGACGCGCCACTGCGGGTGTCCTGACGTATCGATTGACTGTGCCTGTGTCATCAGCCTGCGACCTGTCAGAGCGGAAGGATATACGAAAATACAAACATTCTGTCAAGAACATTTGTCGGGGGATACGTTAACAGCGATGAAAATAATGAACCCCGGAATAAAACCCTCTTCTGGGGCAGACTCAGTACCCCTCGCTCTTTCGGTTCCATTTAAATTTTACATGATTATCACCGATGTCACAATGACATAACACACATGCGTTACTCGCACGTACCTCTGATTCGACCTCGATTGGATTATTGACGGTAAACTAACGGGGTGTTGGTTTCGGGGAATTTTTACTGTTACCCTTGCCGCTGTTGAATTCTGTAAGGATCTTCAGCGCTTCCTTGCGCCCGGACCTTCTCAGGACGCCCTCAAGCTGGACCCATCGCATGGACAGGTCGGCGGGCTTCGTTTCGGTCAGCACGCGGATCGCCTCGGTGACCCTGTTCTTGATCTGCTCGAGGTCCCCGATGAGGATCGCGAGCTCCACTCCGACCTGCACTATCTCGCACATCAGGCGTCCGTCCTTCAGCCTGTCCGCTTCCTTTCGGGCGTCAGACAGCAGGCGCTTTACCTCTTCGGGAGCGCGAAGCCTGATGTTGATCTCCGCCGCGTTTAGTAGCTGCTTGATACGGTGATGTGTGTAACCCTCGCGACCGTAGAGCATCGCCGACCGGATGAACATCGTGCGTGCCTGCCGGTACAGCTCCTCCTGACGTGAGGGGTTGTAAACTTCCTCCGCGCCAAGCTCCGCGTGGACCATCGCGAGATTCGCGGTCAGCCACGCCTCGCGTTCGGCGTCGTTTCCGTTGGCGGCTTCCTCCTGGCTGACTTCGAGAGCCGCGGCGAGTTCCTCGTGGGCGTTGTCGGGTTCACCGAACCGCACGAAAAATAACGCACGGTTGTTGTGGAGCTTCACGAGCAGGTTCGTCGACACCTGGTCGGGATTGGACTGGGCGAGGTCGAGTGCACGATCGAAAGCATTGCGCGCGTTTGAATAACCTTTGCGTCGACTGTACAGCAGGCCGAGGTTCGACAGGATGCCGGTTCGCATCTCCACCGCCCCGCCGGGTAGCCTGCCTGCGATATCCAGCGCCTGTTCGAGCGCCTTCGATGCTTCCTCCAGCGCGCCCCTGTTCTTCTGTACGACCCCAAGGTTGTTGAGCACCTTGACGAGTCCCTTCAGGCGGTCCTCTTCCGACAGGTCGAGTGACTCCGGTGACTTCTGCAGTTTCTTCTGGAGGTAATTAAGAATGGCGGCTGCGCGTTCAATCGAACCTGATCGCATCTCCTCCTGCGCAAGCTTCAGTTCTTTTTCGAGGTCAACCATTGGCACCGAATAACCCGCAGCTATGTCATGCTGCAGTCCTGTTATTAGTGTCCACGTTGCATCGTGTATATTTCCCGGCTAAAATGGCGTTTTGTATAAACAAGGTTTATAAAGGGCGCTCGATTTGATCCCCCGTGAGAGCAATGAAATCGTGAGAGTCGCAAATCCGTATCCGATATGGATACTGCTCACGCTCGTATTCCTGGTGCTGGCAGTGATCTCGTTCACGGTAACGACCGAGGACGCTTACATCAGCTTCAGGTACGCTGAGAACCTCGCCGATGGTCACGGCCTTGTCTTCAACGAGGGTGGGGAGGTGGTCGAGGGCTACTCCAACCCGACCTGGGTGTTCCTCCTCACGATCCTGTCGGGGCTTGGACTGAACACGATTATTGCCGGAAGATGTCTGGGGTTGCTATTTGGGTCACTCACGATCCTCGAATTGATCCTGATTTTAAGGCTCCTGTCACCCGCCCGGATCGGCAGGGGCGTCATGGTTGCCATCGCGGTACTCACGGCGCCGTATTACCTCTTCTGGTCGCAAACAGGGCTTGAAAATGGCCTTTTTATATACCTGATAGTAATCGGGATGAGACTCGCGCTGCAGGAGGATATCGACCCGAAACGGTTCGGATGGTCGTCGATAGCGTACCTGCTGCTAGCGCTGACCCGTCCCGAGGGAATAATGTATTTTGTCATTATTGGAGCATGGAAACTTGTAAAACTGACAAAGAATAATGGCCTAAATGACATAAAAAGGCTCCTGATCTGGTCCGCGATAGTTATTATCCCGTTCATAATATTCCTGATCTGGCGTTACGTCACTTTTGGAGATCTCGTTCCCAACACGTTCTTCGCGAAGGTCAATAACGGACGTATGTGGGCTCTGGGAGCCGGTACGCGATACCTCCTGGGGTACTTCACCCACGCCTTCTGGGCCCCGATCCTGATTCCGGTGGTGGTCTGGCTCGCCCGGTTCCGAAAACCACTCGATCCAACCGCCGGACGCCTTATACTGGCTGCAGCCGCGCAGGGGATCGCGCTGATCCTCTTCGTCCTTTACGTCGGGGGCGACATCCACCCCAACGACCGCTTCGGTGTCCCGCTGGTAATATTCGGATCGCTTATCGCGTTCGCCTTGATTCCAGACATTGCGAAAATCCCCTGGTGGAAAGGCATCGCGACATGGACCATCCTCGCGTTTGTCATTTTAAACCTCGGATACTCGTTCCCGCCCGCGTATGGTATCACCCCGCCGATCAGCCGTCCGCCTAATTTCCTCACCGCGAATATTTCAGGATTACTTGCAGGGCGAAAAACAGCGCCTGAAATTATAGGACGATTCGCTTCCCCGCCCATCGATGCACTTGAGTACGTGGGGAGGGACCTGCACGATAATCCGGAGGTCAACGGACTTCTCGCGGCCGAGCAGTGCGGGAAGATCCCGTACTATTACGACCAGCCTGTTATCGATCTTCTCGGGCTTAACGACCGGGAACTCGCCCACATTATCCATTCGGTGAGCACGTGGGATCTTTACGCGGAAGCTGTTTTCGAACACATGCCCGGGAACTGGGTGATGGTTTACCGTAACGGGCATTTCATCTCGAAATATTACATCGAGAACACTGTCCTCAGCCAGCCGTTCAGGAATCGATGGGAACTCGACGCGATCTACCATTTCGATTATTACTTCATTGACAATTCCGGAATCGAGCACAGGTTCGATATCGAGCTGATCAGGTACGTGCCGATCTCGCATGACCTCTTAGTACCGCTCGATGAGAATGAACACGCCTGGCTTACGGAAAATATCCCGATCGACATGAACCCGGATGCGCTATCAGATGAAGTCGAAGCGTTCAGGCTCGCCAACGAGAACGACCCCGAAAAAGTGATAAATTTCCGTATCGATTTGAATTAATAAAACTTCCCCCCCCCAAAAAAACAACCAATGCCGCCCGCACGCGCCACAGTCACGTCCAGTTACACTATCACCTTCGGGGCGCTTGCGGGTGTATCTAAGTTACGAACACCATTACTCACATTGTCCATGATCAGGTACACCCGCAAACGCCCCGGGGTGGATAGAAAAATTCACCAGCTACATGGCGTGTGCGGGCGGCATAGACTTTCTTTTTATTTGATTATCTGGAACGGATTGAATTCTTGCTGATGCTCTGCCTGTTCGGGTTTCCCCTAAATATTTTGTATTTCACTGGAATAGCGGCTGGTTTACGATCGACTGGTCTCCAAGAACACCGTGCATCATGACGGCAAGCAGGAACCACGCCGAGAACGCCGTGATCACCGGCACTGTCAGGTTGTCGCTGCCATTAAAACTGAGCGCCTCGACACATGTAGCGATTGCCGCGATGATGAAGCTGGCAGCGACAAACGACATGTATACATCAGTGATCTCGAGCATCTGGTGCTGCGATAATAACACGATGTACGTGACCAGGAACGTCACCGTAAACATCATGAACGTCCCCCCGTACGACCTCGTCTCACCATGAATCGTGTAAGTTTTTGTTGGTAATGCACGTCCGAAGACACTGGCAAGCGCATCACCGAACGCCATCGAGAGTATTCCGATCACCGCGAGTCCCCACCATCGCGTTCCGAAGAAGACCAGCATCAGGATGATGAAACTGATCGGGTACAGTACTGTCCCGATGTTTCCCTTGTCCTCACCCTGTATCTGTGAGAAAAGCCCGTACTTGTAATCTATCGCGTTGACCGCCGTAAACACGATTGGCGGTATGAGCGCGATCCAGAGGTGTGTGAAGAAGGGTATGAAGAACACGACCAGACCCATCGCGGCATGTACGAATTTCCGCTGGTGGTCCTTCCCGAACCCGATGCCTCCCAGGCCCTTTGAAACCATGAGCAGGAAGAACGGGTATATGAAAAATACGATCGCGAGTATTATGTCCCTGGTGACTGGATTCATTTAGTCCTCCGTAACACTAACGGGATTCTATTCGTCAATGCAGTGATTGTAAAGCCCCCGGACACCGTCTCGTATTATTCCCCTTCGCCAAGAAGGTCAACTGCTTCCGGGTTGACAGTCGATTCCTCGGTAAATTCAGGTTCAATGTCATCAGGTAAACCTGTTCCGGGCATGGTTTCCTCTTCGGTGCTGTAATCCTCGTAAACCATTGTGCCCTCGGGCCTGTATATGAACCATGGACGTCTCATGAACAATGGGCTGACTGCCAGGTCGACCTCGTAATTCGCGGAGATCGCACGCTCCACCTCCGTTGTGAAACGGTCCCATCCCGCATAGGCACCCGTTCCCGGACGGTCGTCGTGGTTTGGATCGTTCACGTAGAACCTGAGCATGATTATGTCGAACTCGCGATTCTCGATTGCCTGCACCAGCGGCGCCTGGTTCCATATTCCCTCGCGTGCCATCTCGCTCATTATGAACGGATTGAAAAGAACCTCGTGTCCCGCAAGCAGGCAGAAACCCTCGTCCTCGGAGAGAATCGGACCGTTCACACCGGAGAGAATCTCGACAACCATCGAGCCGTTCATGTAGTCACTGCGTTCGGGATTGTACGATTGAGACCGGTTACCCTCCAGCAGCCCGGTCTGTATCAGTATTGCGGGTATAAGCAGCAATGCCAGGATCAGTTCGTTCCTGGGTCTGCCCGACCTTTTTAACTCCCTGATTCCATCGTATGCAAGGAGTGCTGCCAGGCATGCCATCGAGATTACAAGGTTGAGGAAATAGTTCAGATCGCTGCCCACTTTTCCGGATAACAGGGCGGTGCCGATCGACGCAATGCAGAATATCCCGATAATGCGACGCTTCGGGTCCCTCAGTGCCAGTACTAAAGTGGGTATTAATACGATAAACAATATTGCATGAGCCGGCAGGATCCACTGCAGGTTCGACCATATCCGTTCGGGGAAAAATCGCGTACGTGTATACGTAACCGTGTGACGCCAGAATTCACCATCGCTCCATGAGTTCAGCAGCAACAGGATCACCACGACTCCCGCGATCCAGGCGAGTATGAACAGGGCCGATTCCTTCAGTCCTGACTTTTTCTCCCCCTGTTTTCCTGCCCTGCCGAACAGCATCCAGACGGCTATCGCGATAAATGCCTCGACCGACGACTGACGGGTGAACATTGCAGCGAGAAGGAACGGAAGCGATAGAAAGATCATCGGTCCACGCGATGCAACTGCGATCCATAGTGCAATCATGCCAAGCGCAGTCGCAAGAATGTCGACCCTCAGGAGTGCCGCCCAGAAATACAGAACCGGGCTGCATACAACCAGGAAAATGGTGATCCAGCCGATCCACGGGGTCAGATTGTCTCGATTTATGCATGAACGCACGCATCCAGATGCTGCGATGGCGATCATTACTGTTGAAATGATCGAAATAAGCCGTCCGCCGAACATCGTGGGGCGTGCCGGATCGATCAGCCAGCTCAGGATGGTCGGGTACACGGGTGGATAGTTGGTTACCACCCACGGCGGGGTGCTGATTGGCGGGTATAGAGCCTCACCGGAAGCGAGCCTGACAGCCTGGTTCAGGCAGAAGCCCTCACCATCATCTAGTGGATACGGAAATATCAGGTAAGCAAACGCGTGCTCACCGAGAAGGATCAGGATCGAGATACCCACCCCGAAAGTAACTGGTAGAAGAACTGTTTCGGGGAATTTATGTAAATTTTTTATTACCTCTCGACTTCGGGATAAAATTATTAACCCGCCGACTATTGCCAGCAGGAGTCCCGACAACTGGAAGGGGGGCAGCACGGCCAGGGGCCTTGAATTAAGGAGCCAGAGTCCGACACCGAGCATAAAAGTCGCGACCCATGCTGACGGAGGGAGTTTAACCGGCTGACTTCCTGATGTGCTTAATTGAGATTGTGTCATCGGGATCTACTTTTAACAGCCGGAAAATGGTAAATTAATAATTACTGGACTGTGAATTATTGTTCAGTTTGACCGAATAATGAGATTATACGGTCAAGTGGCATCACAGGCAATGATTGACTTTACAAAACCTGTGGGCTACCATACTTTATTACCTGCCGGCGGGTGGCCAGGGCTGCCTGTGTATGGCTGGAATTTTTAAGAAGTGCTTAAAAAGGCTTAGATGGTACCCGTAGATCAGAAGAGGGAAAAGATCGGCCAGATCCTCGTCAGAGCTGGGGCGATCACCCAGGAGGAACTGGACCGGGGATTGGAACTTCAGAAGTCCAATCCCGAGGACAGGATCGGGCAGATACTCGTTCGACAGGGTTTCTGTACGAAAGACGACGTCGCGCTTGCTTACGAAAAGCAGACCGGAATCAAGTTCAAAAGCCTCGCTGATTACGCCTACACCAAAGAACTGGAAGCGATGATCCCGCCGGAGTCCATGAACAAGTACATGGTGCTCCCGATCAAGGTTGTCGACGACGCCCTTGAGGTCGCTATGGCGGATCCTCTCGACTTCGTGCTTCGTGAGAATCTCAGGATGATGACCGGGATGAAGATTATCCCGTACATCTCTCACGAGGACCAGATCAGGGAAATCATCTTCCAGAAAGTCGGTAAGAAGTTCGCGACTGACGAGTTTATCTCTGCTGCCATGGATCAGTACGCAGAGGAAGATGAAACCGTTAATATTTCCAAAACTCTCCAGTCTGACGGTCTCGACGCGGTTAACGCGGGACCTGTCGTACGCCTTGTAACGACGATCATTACAGAGGCAGTCGAATCGGGTGCATCGGATATTCACGTCGAGCCCACCGAAACCGAGGTCGTGGTCAGGTACCGTATTGACGGTATCCTTCACAAGATCATGACCATCCCGACTAAAATCAAGAACCCCACGATCTCCCGTCTCAAGATTCTCGCCCAGTTGGACATCGCGGAGCGACGTAAACCGCAGGACGGTCGTATGAGCTCCACTATCGCGGGCAAGGCACTTGACTTCCGTGTCAGTTGTCTCCCGACAGTTTTTGGTGAGAAACTGGTGCTTCGTATCCTGGACAAGGGTAACGCGATGGTCGGCCTTGAGAAGCTCGGCCTTGAGGATCACGACGATAAATTCGTGCATGATATGGCTGAGAGCCCCTGGGGAATCATGATCGTCAGCGGTCCTACCGGTTCCGGTAAATCTACCACGCTCTACTCAATCCTCAACCTTCTGAATGACAACCGGGTCAACATAGTCACTATCGAGGACCCGGTCGAGTATACACTGCCTGGAATCAACCAGGTCGAATGTAATCCAAGGGCGGGACTCGACTTCTCGGCTGCCCTGCGAAGTTTCCTCCGCCAGGACCCGGACATCATCCTTGTTGGTGAAGTCCGTGACTCGGAGACTCTTCACGCCGCGGTTGAGGCGTCACTTACAGGCCACCTTGTCTTCACTACGCTTCATACTAACGATGCACCGTCCAGTATTGTTCGTATGGTCCAGATGGGCGCACCCAACTACCTTGTCGCTGCATCGGCCATCGGTGTTCTCTCTCAGCGGCTCGTTCGTACCATTTGCTCAGTCTGCAAGGAACCTCTGCCACTTACCGAGGACTTCCGCAGCACCTTCCTCCGCCACTTCGGGACTAAGAACAAGAAAATCAATGTCGAGGAGGCGTTAGCAAAGGCACGGATGTTCAAGGGGCGCGGTTGCACCATCTGTCGTGGTACTGGCTATAAGGGCCGTGCTGGAATTTTCGAATCGATGAGGGTCAGTCCGAAAGTTCGTGAGCTTATCCTGAGAGATTCATCCACCGATGACATTCGTCAGACTGCCATAAAGGAAGGCATGGTCACTCTTGAGCAGTCGGCTCTGCTCAAGGTTATTCGCGGTATGACAACGATGGACGAGGCCATCCGTATCACCACTCTTCGAAAGGACGAGGAGCAGGTCTACGAAGCCACACAGATGCTTGATGAGGTTCCCGAGGGCTCTGAAATCCCAATCACACCGGGCAACGGTCATCTCGATGAGATGCCTGAGGACAATCTCCTCGACGAGGCTAGTCCTGAGATGCTCGACGAAGAACTGTAATGTTCACCATTGAATAAATACAAAATTACGTCCTGAATTCCGGGACGTTTTTTTTTCGAATTATTGGCGTAAGGTTTTTTTATAATTAATCTCTTGTCTGATCATTATCGAATTGTTACGATAACTTTAATATCAATCCGGGAGGGATCCAATGCGCGTAGGTATTATCGGACTCGGACAGAGCGGGAAGTCCAGCCTTTTCTATTCATTAACGGGCCAGCCTCCGGAACCTCCATCCGGAAAACCCCGGCGACGGCTTGGTGGTGCGAGAATTCCCGAGCCCAGGGTCGATCTCGTGGCCAGTCACGACAAGTCAAAAAAAATATCGTATCCGGAGATAGTTTTCGTTGATCCCGAGGGTTTTCCCGCTGAGGCCGGCAAGAGTCTCGGTGCTGAACAACTCGGAATGATCAGGAATGCAGACCTGCTCGCCCTGGTGATCCGGGCATTTAACAACCCGGGTATAATGCACCCGTCGGGCAGAATCGATGGCATGAGAGATATCGATACCTGTTTCGGAGATTTCATCATTCAGGACCTTGCTGTCCTCGAGACCAGGATCACTAAGGTCAGGAAGGAATACGAACGTGGTAAGAAGTCATTGAAGCGCGAGCTGGATGCATTGGAAAAGGCGATTGCAGTCCTTGAGGACGGCAAATTCTTAACACAGGGGAACCTCACAGACCTTGATAAGGAACTTCTCGGACCGTTTGAAATGCTTACGCTGAAGGACGGGATTATTGTCTGGAACGTCGATGAGGACGCTGAATTCGGCAGCGGTGGTCGGGGAGTGCCCGATGATGTCAAGGCTAAATGTGAAGAGAACGGATGGGGAGTAGGGGCGGCAAGTCTTTCTATTGAGACCGAGATTATGGAGATGGACCCCGTGGACAGGGTGGAATTCCTTGACGACCTCGGCATTAAAAAAACGGTGCAGGACAGGTTCCTGACGGCGGTTTACAAGCGTCTGGATTTGATTACTTTCTTCACTGGCGGTCCCAAGGAAGCTGCTGCGAGGCCAATCTCGACAGGTACTACGGCGTATGAGGCAGCGGGTAAGGTGCATAACGACATCCAGAGAGGGTTCATTCGTGCGGAAGTGATGAGCTTCATGGACCTGAAAGAGTTTGGGAGCGTCGATGCAGTCCGTAAAGCGGGTAAGTACAGGCTGGAGAAGAAGGAATACATAGTCCAGGACGGCGATATTATTCATTTCCGGTTTAACGTGTAACCCGTTCGTACCGCGCTCACGTCGGGTGATCTGGACATTACCCCTCTAATCGATCATTTATTTATGTGCCGGATTCCAGGAACAGTTTGTGGATGCGGGTGTCGCTTGATAACTCAGGATGAAAAGTGCATCCGAAGATATTTCCCTCGCGTATGAAAACATGACTGTCCTCGAAGGCTGCCAGGCTGGTGAGGTCCGGTCCAATCCCGGATATTTTTGGTGCACGTATGAAGACGCCGTGGAATGGTGCATCACCAAGCGTGGGAATAGTCAGATCTGCTTCGAAGCTGTCGACCTGGCGTCCGTATGCGTTTCGCTCGATGGTGATATCCAGGATTCCAAGTGAATCCTGGAATGGTTTAACGGTACTGGCGAGGAGGATAAGTCCGGCGCATGTGGCGAGGATGGGCTTTTTGGAGTCAGCATGGTCCCGAAGTGCACCTGTGAGGTCGTGATATTCGAGTAATTTCAGAAATGTGGTCGACTCTCCGCCGGGCAGGATCAGGTGTGTGCATGACCTGAGATCGTCGTGGGTTTTCACTTCGATGTGATTCGTACCGAGGCGTGAAATGACCCTCCGGTGGGCCTCATAAGCCCCCTGGAAGGCCAGAAGCCCGACATTCACAGTGTCGGGACTGCCTGATTTTCGAGCCGATTCTGTCTTATGTGCGTCGAGCATGCAATTAGCCTGTAGTTTTACCTTGACAGGCGCTAGGGGCAATTATATATTGTTAATGGTGGAATTTAAAGAATACTGAGTCTGGAAGGGGGCTCGTATGGAAATAGTCGGTATGGGTCAGGGTTCCGAGGTGGAACAGACCGGTAATATCGCATCAGAAGTTAAGAACCTCCTGCAACTTCAAGGTGAGTTGGTTGTCAAGTTGATTGAAAGCGCTCAGGTACCCGCTCCTGGCGACAGGTCGACTGTGCCCGGACTCGGTATCAGATTGGACGTGCACATTTAAACATGGCTGTTGTGACAAACGGATCACACGATGGCTCGGTAACGATAACGAAGCCAGACTTCGGGTAAAGTCTGGTGTTTTAATTTAATAAACGGCTCATGCCGATTAAGGAGATGGGCATAATGGAAATCAACATCCGCGGAAAAAACATCGAGCTCACACCGGCATTGAAGGACTACATTGATGAGAAAGTCGGACGTCTGGAAAGGTATTTTGACAGTATTCGATCGGTTGATGTAGCCCTGACGGTGGAGAAGAATCGCTCGATCGAGAACACTCAGCGTGCCGAGGTTACCATGCACGTGAACGGCAATGTGATCAGGGCCGAGGAAGCAAGCGTCAGCATGTATTCTTCGGTCGATATCGTCGTGGAGAAGCTGGAAAGGCAGCTCAAGAAGTACAAATCGAAAATTTATACGTCGATGCGTGACAGGGGACGGACAAGGAAAACAAAGGGACTGCCGCTTGCTGAGGCTGAGGTCGAGGTTGCAGGTGGCAACGGGGAAGCTGGAGAGCCTTATATCGCGAGGACCAAGAACGTGGCTCTCAGGCCGATGACGCCGTCTGAGGCGTCGCTGCAGATGGAGCTTCTGGGTCACGATTTCCATCTGTTTCTTAACCCGGACTCCGGCCACGTGAACCTGGTTTACCGTCGCAGGGACGGCAACTATGGACTGTTAATTCCTGACGTATCCACATGAGTTGGACGAGGAGAACTACACTGAAAACACAACCTCCCTTAACCGGGAGGTTTTTTGGTCTCTTAGTGCCGGTTGCTGGGCCGTTAGGTATGTAATTTGATTTTTATTAAGAATTTTAAAAAATTAATGTCAGCTTTTGGGTATGGGACCCGTTTAGTTAGTGACAGGGAATTATTTGTCTCTGTTTAAGTTGAGGCGATTGAGCTTCGCGATAGCTGACAACATTGCGGAGCTCGGTGGGCCGGTGGTGTAACGGGAGCACAATGAACTGTCACTTCATAAGTCCGGGTTCGATTCCCGGTCGGTCCAGTCGCCTCAACAGCTTGTCATGTTATCAATGTTGTGGTATACATCAATTGGAGTGACAGTTCATAATAAATGACGTTTAATACGTCATTCTTCCCTGCAAGGCCAATGGTCTTGCTTCTTTTTTATCAAATTCCCAGGTCAATACCGTTACGGATCGCGTCCGACGCGGCGTAGGTTTCGCTGACCTGATCCTCGTTCCCGACAGATGTAGTGATGAGAAAATGGTACTCGTAATCTCCCGACCACCACAGCCAGTAATCATGCACGAACACCTTGCCGTCACCCAGGTATGCCCGACGTGTAGATTCCCATGATCCTTCGTACGCGGCTTCCTGAATTGTCAGACTTGTTGCGTCAGAGGGAATGCCGGATGTCTGGATATCCGATTCGAAAATATCCGCCAGCAGTTCGACATTAAGCGGATCCTCGAGCTCCTGTCCCAGTATCCTGCATACAACGCCGTCGGGATTGATAATTGTCGCGTACTGACCGACCCCTGATTCGAGATTAACCGTCCAGTTGATTGGTGCGGTGAACGTTGCATCGCCCGGAAGATCGACGACCGCCGGGACCTGTATATGCTCGCGTCCGCTAACGGTCAGGTTCGCGACTCGCTCGGCAAAAAATACGTTCCCGACCAGCACTGCCCAACTGAATTCATACAAGCCGTACTCGAGATCGAGTTCATCGGGAAAAATATAATCAACCGCTGGAATTTCAGCCCCCGGCTCGGGAGTATGTGTAAATTCCTGCGAAATTTCATCCGGACCGCCGGTCAGGAGCATCAGCAGCCTTGTATTTTCCGGTATACGTCCCCCGGTCAGCAGCCTTGCGGTGATTGTTTCATTTGGACCGAAGTAACTCGCCCGAATTCCATCCTCTGTGACGAAATAACCCTCACCGATCGAGAACGCGCTCTCGTCTTCCACCCCGCGCGCTGACCTGAGCGCCATGAGACTGACCGGAAGTGATTCGAGCGGGAACGTTACTGAATCGAAATGACCGTACACAACGACCTCGACGCTGTAATCGGCCTGGGGAGTGGCCCCGTACGGTGGTCGCGCGAGGTATGTGTCCACGTCGAACGTGTTAAAGCCCTCGTATACATCTGTCGTACCGAGTCCCTGGTCCAGGATGAATCCTTCGACCGTGACGCCAAGCCACCTGATCTCAGCGTGAGCCCAGCTTATAATGTTTTCGGCCCTAAAATCGATCTCCAGTGTGTAGGGAATCGCCGCGTCACCAATTTCATCGGCAATGAACGAATTATCCTCTCTTGGCTCAAGACGTACGTCCTCGATCAGTACTCCCGGATATGCCTGCGGACTCTCGACCCTGATCTCAAAGCCAGTGTCCTCCTTGTGACCGTCGACACTGACCGATGCGTAAACGCTGTAAACCTGCGTACCCGTGCTGAGATCGACCGGGATTGCGTCCGGGATCGTTACGTTGTTCCTGCCGTCCACGCAGGTTAGTTCGCGCTCCGCAGTGTACGCGACCCGTCCATAACGGTTGTAAACATCCCACGTGAAGCGGCCTGTTTCGGTCGAATCCGTCTCGAGATCGAAGATGAAATAAAGGTCGATCTGCTGGTTCTCTTCGAAGAACCCGATCTGTGCGGTTTCACCGGGTAGTGTGGCGTAAGCGTCGATCAGTTCAAGCGAAGCTACATCGGCTGAGGCTTTTCCTGTGAACAAAATCGGGATTAATAAAATTACAGCGAGGAATGTGCTGAGATGGGCAAATCGGAACCACATGGTTAACTCCTCCCGGGTGGTTTTTACATGAAATGAACTAATATTTGGACTCAGTCAGCACGGTCACAGTTCAGTCGTGACTCATTGTATGCAGTATCAACCGACCCGGACCCGTCACGTGCATGAAAAGGATATACGGCAGTGGACCGTCCTGACCGGGCTTTCCCAGTGGCTTCGGTGACGGATTGATGTCGCCGTGAAATCCCAGGATCATGTTGCCGTCGACCACTACCCGCTCATCAGGCCCGAGTGTGAAATCGACAAGGTTTCCCGGACCGTGAAGCCACGCCTGACCTGATCCCGACAGCGTGACGAACAGATCCTTCGGTACTTCATCCGTGTCCTCGCCTTCGAGGAACAGTTTTTCGAAATTTGTGCCAACGGATGCCGCGATTATCGACGTTCTTCTGACGATCATCCGCATGTTGCCATCGAGGCTCACGTGATGGACCTTGCCGGGTCCGGGTGCGCTGAATCCGATGAGCCCGCCCCCGGTTTCGCACTTATACAGGACCAGCGGGGTTTCACCGGACGGCGTCAATGTCTGCGAGAGAACCGCCCAGTACGGCCCGTCCGGATTGGATTCGCTTTTTACAGCACCCTTGACGAATAGCAGCGTCCCGAGTCGGCTGAACACCCCTTCGCCTGCGTTAAGCTCTATTGCTACCGTCTGGACCGAATCCCCGATGATGCGATGTTTCACGTTGCCTCCCGGCATAATTTGCTCGACGGACTTCTTCGGCTGAACTTGTATAACGGAACTTGTATAGCTGTACTTGTACTACGGAACTTCTCGGTTAAATAAAGTTCGGGGGAATTTTATCACATTTGCACCTTATCTTTGATTATTCTCATACTTCCCAATGCCGCCCACAAGCTCAGCCCTTCGACATCCAATCCTCCATTAACACTCCCGCTTGTGGGTGTCTCACATCATGTTCACATTCTTAATATTTTCTTCATCACACAGTTAATTTCCCCTCAATGTCGTCTTCAAGCACACGACGATGCCCACTCGCCCATGACGTGCCTGGTGCTTGAGGACGTCTCACAATATGCTCGTGTACCCCACCGGTGATAAATGGTACAATACGTATATGACACGTAAAATAAAATCGAAATACAGAATATATATTCAGATTATCTTAACTGTATTACTAGCCTTAGTTATATTGTCAGGTTGCCAGTCTCAGGTCGGGCAGCTCAATGATGAGAATCTTAAACAGGCGCTTTCGGTTCTCGCTAACAGTTCTGACGAATTGGATATAAAATCATACTTGGACACAGTTGAAGAGTTAGACTTGAAAACTCTAGACATACACAATATAGATTTATTGCAATCCTGTTCAAGTATAAAGAGGTTGGACTTAAGTGGTAATTCTATACGTGATTTAAGACCAATTAGTAATCTAACCAGTCTTGAGATTTTAATGTTTGACGGTGACCAAATAACAGATTTGCGTCCATTATCTGGCTTATCGAATTTAAATAAATTAGGACTAACTGGTAATAATATAAGAAATATTGATCCTTTGGCTTCTTTAACCAATTTAACATCAATGAGCTTAATGGATAATGATATTTCTGATATTAGTGCATTGGAACACTTAGTTAACATCCAGAAAATGTTCTTATCAGTGAATCGTATCAGTGACATCGGTCCATTGGTTAG
>JAUWTM010000236.1 GCA_030614715.1 Planctomycetota bacterium | reverse complement strand
ATCCTATAGATTGTACTTGTGAAGCTCAGTAAATACAAGGCAAGTGACGTTGGCAGGACCACAAAATATCGGATTTTGAATGCATCCGCACTGGCCCGGATCCGCTCCGGAGCCTTCGATATGTCGGGAATGTCCTCAAAATTCTCCCCGATTGACGTCTCATCCTTCGATTTCTCAATATTTTTAGCCCTGATCAGGCTTTCCACGCGGACCAGGCCTCCCTGCCTGTGGATATCGATGAGCGTTTCCTTCAGTTGTGAGACCTTCGTAAAAACGAAGTGAATGAAGTAGAAAACTATGAGGTAGGTCACCAGCGCGATGTGAAAAAGCCAGTTCTGAGTGTGGATCGGGAGGTTTTCGAAGAAATAAGCCGACAAAAGATACCCACCGGTCAGCGAGCACAGGATAACCGTGATTTCAGCCCACCAGAGCAGTCCGAGAGCGTAACTCGCGGGGAGTTTTGCTAACCATTTGATAAATGCTGGGTACAGCATGAGGGTTGGTTCCGCCTGGCGACTCCTCTCCTTTACTGGACCCGCTTATTCCCGCACTTTCCTGAGGAAATCCACGTAACCGCCAGTACCTGCCTCTCCGGCATCGTCATCTGTGTCGCGAGACAGCAATGTGTTCAGAATCCGGGCCATGAATTCCTCGCTCTCCAGTATCCTTCCAATCAGCCGGTCCTTCCCGTCCTCCGAAAGGCTGCTGTAAAGCTCCTCGATGGATGTAATTTTCTCAATCTCTTCCATCTCTCGATCATCCATCCTGCCGATCTACTGATGCTCCCACCCGGGATCCTTCACAGACGGGTAAAAATGGTAGTACTCGATCTTGTCCAGAAGGAGATCGACCGCTCCGGGTGTATTGATGTCCTGAACGACCGATGCGAGCTGGGCAATGCCGCCCTCATCGATGATCATCTTGAGGATTTCCTGCTTGTCGTCAGTGCTGAGCTTATGATAAAGCTCCTGTGCTGAAATTTCCGGCTCAATGTCAGGAATGGCCGGGCTCACCAGTTTTTTCTCTGCAACAACCTTGATTTCCTTCAACGGATTCTTGTTCTTTTTCTTGACCATCTGATTATTTCCATCCGGTTAAATTATACCGGGTTTTATTCGATCTGTCTTACTTTTTCATCATCCTGCCGATCGCGCCCTTCGGCACCATTCCGCCCATTCCCATCTTCGCCAGCTGACGCATCATCTTTTTCGCTTCCTTGAACTGGTTCAGAAGCCGTCCGACATCCTGGTGCTTCATCCCCGACCCTCGGGCGATCCTCTTGCGACGTGAATTATTGATTATGCCGGGATGCTGACGTTCCTCCCTGGTCATCGACAGTATCATCCCCTCGACACGATTGAACTCCTTCGGATCGACCATCTCGAGCTGCTTCGCCATCCCGCCCATGCCCGGTATCATCTTCACGATCTGGTCCAGCGGACCCATCTTCTGGACCTGCTTTATCTGCGTGAGGAAGTCCTCGAAGTTAAATTCATTCCCGACAATTTTCTGGCGTAATTTCTCAGCTTCCCTCTCGTCGAACTCCTCCTCGGCCTTCTCGATGAGAGTCAGGACATCACCCATGCCGAGGATACGTCCCGCCATTCGTTCTGGATGGAATAGTTCAAGCGCCTTAAGCCCTTCGCCGATACTCGCAAAGACTATCGGGACTCCGGTCACTTCACGTACCGACAGCGCAGCACCGCCGCGTGCGTCGCCGTCAAGTTTCGTTATAACGCAACCCGTGATCCCGATCGCCTCGTTGAATTTCTCCGCAGTCGACACCGCGTCCTGACCGGTCATCGCGTCGATCACAAGCAGAACTTCATCGAACTCAAGTGCGTTCTTGAGCCCGACCACCTCGTCCATCATTTCCTCGTCGACAGTCGTACGTCCCGCGGTGTCGCAGATTACCAGCGAGTAACCCTTGTCCTTCGCGTGGGTTTCCGCCTGCCTGAGGATGTCGAGCGGTTTCGTGCCTTCCTCGGTGATCGCGAATACATCGATCCCGACCTGCCCTCCGACCACCTGCAGCTGCTTGATTGCCGCGGGACGGTAAACATCCAGTGCTACGAGCAGCGGACGGAATCCAGACTTCTTGTAGTGCAGTCCCAGCTTGGCCGCTGCGGTCGTTTTACCGGAACCCTGGAGTCCGACCAGCAGGATCCTGTTCTGCCTCCCCTTCTCGATCTTCGCTTCCACCGCAGTCCCGCCGAGGAGCTCGATTAACTCGTCGCGGACGATCTTGACGATCTGCTGCCCGGGTGTGAGGGACTTGAGCACGTCCTCCCCGACCGCCTTCACGCGGATTCGGTCGATGAACGCTCGTGCGACCTTGAAGTTCACGTCGGCGTCGAGGAGTGCGCGGCGGATTTCGCGAAGGCCCTCGTCGACAGCCTTCTCGTTGAGGACACCGTGCCCCTTGAGACGCTTGAATGCCTTGTTGAGTGTTTCTGTAAGTCGATCAAACATGATAAGTCAGTAAAATTCCGGATCATCGCGATCCGGATGTTCCCAAACCATATATCCTACCAGAGAGAAGGCCCGGAAGTAAGGGGGAAACGTGTGTACACACGTAGCCCGGCGATCCCTTCGCCGGGATTCTTATCAATATTTCCAAAATTTATGTCAGTTTTTAGTCCTCCCACCCGTTTAGTAGATGAATACCGAACTCCGAGGACACAACCATGGTTAATTACCGACGTAATAAACCCGACAATCCACATGCAATATTCTCCCTGGTTCTTGTAACCGAGGAAAGATGGCCCTGGATTGAGGATTGGAGTGTTTATCCGATTATCATGTCTGAACTTGCCCGTGTCAGAAAAGGATATGGCTTGAAATTTAAAGCCTGGGTAATTCTGCCAGAACACCTTCATTTGCTATTTAGGACTGGAGGATCAGATTATTCTAAAATCATCAGCAGCTTTAAAAGGGGTGTTAATGCTGAATTGAAAAGGATGGGATTAATCACAAGGGGTGAAAAAATCTGACAGGACCGGTTCTGGGAACATACAATTAGAGGTGAGGAGGACCTTTGGAACAAGATTGAATATATTCATTTCAATCCCGTAAAACATGAGCTTGTAGATTCTCCATCCAAATGGCCATGGTCGAGCTTCATGCAATACGTGAACAAAGGCATATATCCAATCGAATGGAGATGCCTATGATACGTAGCCCGGCGATCCCTTCGCCGGGATTGAATTAAGAAAATATGAAATCCCGGGAAATGGATTCCCGGGCTACGGATCTTCGTTACTAAAAGGCTTTTTGAGACGTTTGATTCACTAAATCTTCAAGCCTCCTCCTCGAAATATCCAGAAACAGATACGAGAGGAGAAAGTAGATGGCGTAACCAATCAAATAAGTAACTCCAATAACGACTAACATATTTTGTGTAGACTCAATCATATAACTTTTTATGGATTCAAGAACAGGTAAATCAGGATTAACTAATTTCTTGCTGTATACAAAATACATAAAGATTGACACCGGGAATATGAATGTGGCACCGATCATGTGCATTGTATTTTCAAATTTATCGTATATTAACCAGACTACAATATGTCCGTAACTTCCAACGGATAAAATACTGAAAATCCAGACAACAAAAATACATCCCCATATATAGTTTTCTGCAATTACATTCCCGCCCCATAAATATCCTGCAGCAACAATCACAGCAGTGGATATAATGATTACAACTAGATTGCGGAAAATCCGGTTACATAATGAATGGCTGATTTTTTTGGGGTCTGGATTGAAATAAATGAAACGTGTCAAGGCATGATATGCAGCCCATATCTCGTCAGCGGATAATTTAAATCTGTTCTCTCTAAGGATTTCAAGATACGTTGGCCAATAAGCCTTATTTGCCCCATGATTCAGCCACAACTCCAACATTGGATTTTCAGCAAAATTCTCACTAGCAGCATTGACCCGCCTGTAAAAATCGATGTTGGCTCTGAACCTCTT
>JAUWTM010000078.1 GCA_030614715.1 Planctomycetota bacterium | reverse complement strand
CAGTGCAGCGAGTGGCAGACAAAGAATGAACAGTACAGCCAGTGCGATCAGCCATGCTTTCTTCATGCAAAATCTCCTTTTCGACCCTCCCCCGTCCAAAGGGTATGGGCATGGTTCTTTGGTTGTGTTTGTCAGACCTGAATAAGGGCTGTAATAAAAAGAAATCCCACCCTTTTCAGGGGGCAGGATAACATTTTTAAGTTTAAGTGCCTATGCTTATTATTTCCGGCTTACTCGGCCAGTTTGGGTTTCTTTGTAGCAAGGATCACCAGTGCGGCAATAATACTTGCTATACCGGCTATAACGAAGGGGGGCAGCCACGCTCCGTAACCGCCAGCTTCGGCTGCCATGTCCCGGAAACGACCGGCGATCTGCGGTCCGACCAGTCCACCGACACCGTATGCGGTGAACATCCAGCCGTAATTAACACCTACGTTCTTGTTACCGAAGTAATCAGCGGTCGCGGCTGGATAGAGTGCAAAGTTCCCACCGAAGTTAAATCCAATGATTGCAGACCATACAAACAGGCCCATTGTGTACTTGCCGACATAGAAGAAAGTCAGCATTGCGACGCCCTGGATCAGGCACATGAGGAATATGGCCATCTTACGGCCGATCTTATCCGATACAATACCCCATACGATTCGCCCAAGGCCGTTGGCCAGTGCATAAAAGACGGCCATCGCGGTACCGGCTGTCGCTGCAGCTGCCTCAGCTGTAAGGCCGGTCTCCTGAAGTGCGTCGATCCCGAATAACTTGATAACGCCGATGACCATCAGCCCGGCCATCGCACCAGCGATGAAACAGAACCAGATCATGTAAAACTGGGGACGTGCAAGCATCTGCCACTGGTTGAACTCAACCGCGCCTGTGGCAGCCGCTTCGGTCGCGGGAGGAGGCTCCCATCCCGCTGGTTTGTAGTCGTCCGGTGGGTTTACCATCCAGATCGAGCCGATCAGCACCGCTACGAGATAGGCGACACCGAATGCCATCCAGGTCTGTAGCACGCCAATGGTCTCGATCAAATGACCCCATGATCCTGCCAGCTTGACCCAGATCAGTGCACCGAAGCCGAATCCCGCCACAGCGAGTCCGGTGATCAGTCCCTTCTTGTCGGGGAACCACTTAACACCAACGGCAATCGGGCAGACATAAGCGAGTCCGATTCCGGCACCGCCAACGACACCCAGAAGCAGGATCTGTGCAATGAGAGTTTTACCCACCAGTCCGGCAAGTATGTAACCGAGGCCAAGAACGATACCACCGGTCATCGACACGATTTTAGGTCCGACCTTCTTCTGCCAGTTACCGGCAAGCACCATGACAACAGCAAAAGTCAGGAGGCCGACTGAAAACGGCCACTGCGATTCGGTACTCGTGAATCCGAATAGTCCCCCATCCTCTATTGGTTTAGTCAGCTCAGCTGTGTAAGCCGACCATGCATAAATTGCTCCCAGACAGAGCTGAATCAGGATGGCGCCAACCACAACAAGCCATCGATTCATCTTAGGTTGATTCTCCATGAAAACATCCTCACAACGTGTGAAATAAGATACCCCCGCCATTTTTGCGGGGTCCTGTACTAAAAAGAAAAGAACCTGAGGGAGTATAGCAGAAAATAACCGCATGTGAAAGTGTGCACAAGCTGGAAATTGACAGATTTTCATAGTTGGAACAACAATTTAGCAGGATCTCATGGAATGTATTCAAATAAATCCTGTTAAAGACACATTAAGGTGTTTTAACGGTTGACATGTACGCATATTCTGGTAATATCAAGCGCCCTTAGGAGAGCTAAGCAGTTTTATACCTATAGAAGACGAGAGAGGCGTCCGGTGGTGCCGGACTTTCGAGAGGCTTCCCTCAAGATCCAATTTGGTTGCCAATTTATATAAACAGGCATGTTTCCGTTTTGTGCATGTCTGATTAACAAGAAAGGAGGTTCCAGTATGCGCTATGCAATACTCAGCCTGGTGCTGTTCTTCGTGATGGGAGGACAGGTCGCTTTCGCTACCGGCGCGAGCGCACCGTCCAATCCCACCGACGAATACGCAGCACATCGTCACGTACGCCTGATGCACAATCTCGCACTTTGCCTGGAGGACATGATCAGCGATGTTGAGATGGCTGCCAGGGAGCTGACCGACCTGCCCTATAACAGGGGTCTGGCCTACGGTTACACGAATCCCATGGTGAACGCTGATGTCTTCTGGCCCCTGCAGAAGGAACATCTCGACCAGATCTACGTGATCGAGAAATCACTGATCCTGACCGACGATCTCTGTTATGAGATCAAGGAACTTTGCGAGGATATTCTCGGTACAAACAGTGTGGAGTGGAAACTTTCCGCTGCCGAACTCGAACTCGTTGCAGATATCTGGGGCGATGCTGATGCAATCCAAATGCGGCTTCCGGCTATGCAGAACGAGCTTGCTCCCGGGATGCTGTCGTGCTGCAACAACGACATTCTGAGGACTCAGGCTGTCGATCTGCTCGATCCATGGATCGAACAGCTTCTGGCTGACATCGACTATCTCGCCAGTCCATCAATGATCAACTGCGATTGGTAGTCGTAACTGGTACCGGGCTCCCTGGGATGGTCATTGACCTCCCGGGAGCCCGGAGGATTGGGTATCCTAACTACATATATACCACTATTTTAGTGATACGTAGTCTGCATGGAGAAATTTTATGCCTGCAAATAACCTTATCGTCAAAATGCTGAGTATCAGTACAGCAATACTTATTTTCCTGGGCTTTTCGGTCTGTACCTGGGCGGATACACCTAAGGAAGATCAAGCGATCACCGGGTACCCGGTAACCGTTGCACAGCGCGAGTTGAGCGGTACGATTAACGGGACCGAGGTAGAGAGCGGGATCGAGATCCTGTGGTTCCAGGCTGAAGATGACAGTCCGTCCAGCCTTTTAATCCAGTTCATGGGATCGGTTCCTGTTCTCCCTGATAATATCCTTAACGGTCGGATGGGATTCCTGGGTGGGCTTGTTAACCTGGTGTTCGAACCGGGGACGTCAGTCGATGTCAGCGTTGCTGAGACGACGTACTGGGACGGTGAGGAGTGGCAGCCCTTCGTTAACGCTGAACTGGCCGAGGAATTCCAGGTTCAACTGGCAACCTCTATAGGATCAGGAGTTCTCCAGTCCAACAGCCCCGGTACGTTCAGCACCCTGGACATAACATCCGCGTACGCAAGGCACCTCGCATCCGATATATTTATCCTCGAACCATCATCGGATTTCGACGGTATAGTATCAGCGTCAGACACGATCCCTGCTGATATATACTGGCTCGAACCTGCTGATTCAAGCGGTGTTCCGTTGATCGACAGGGAGGATCCGTCACTGAGCAGGGTCTATAACCTCAGGCTTCAGGTTGAAATACCAATCGACGAGATAACCGCCAGCGGTCTGCATTTTTATATCGGGTATATTGAAGCCTTGACGCTCGAGCGATCTGCAAGGCATTCGACAGTTGTTGAGAATCATTACAACTACCGTGTCTGGGAGGGAAATGTTGAACTGCCAATAGAGAGGCCGGTTGAAGAGGAACCTTTAATAGAGGAGGTCACAGAGGACACTGATGAGGATGCAGGGCTGCTGGCTGAGATGCCGGGAATGATGCAGGCTCCGGACGGCATGGCGTTCGTTCCGGGTGGAGCGTACATAATCGGTGCAGCAGATAACGACAGTTCGGCCTCGATGGACCAGAAACCCGCGCATTACGTGAATCTCGACGGGTATTTCATGGACATTTACCCGGTGACGAACCAGCAGTTCTGGGCGTTTCAATCCGAGTCCGGCTACGTGGCGGAGGGAGACTGGCAGCGCTATTACCAGCCTGGTTGCGAAAATTACCCGGTTCGGGGTGTTTCATACAACGATGCCACCGCCTACGCCTGGTGGTATGGAAAACGTCTTCCGACTGAACAGGAATGGGAGGCTGCAGCCAGGGGTGCGGAGGGATACCGGTACCCGTGGGGCAACGATTGGGTGCACAGGTACGTCGCAACGGTCGAAACCATGCCCGTCGATCAGCATCCCGAGAATTGCAGCGTTTTCGGAATTCGTGAGATGATCGGGAACGTCTTCGAGTGGACATCGAGTCCGTATTTACCATACATGAGTGACCCTGACATTGAAACACAGATGCTTGTCTTAAGGGGAGGGGCAGCAGGATATCCTGACCAGGCTTTCAGCACAACAGTACGGGCGACGTGCGTCCCGGAGTACGGATTTCATTCCTTCGGATTCAGGTGCGTGATGGATATCGAGATGGAGATCCCTGAGGATGTCCTTGCAGAGACAGAACCCATAACACTTGTTGGCGGTTCCGACACATTCATCGCCAATCCCGGTAAGGATGAAGAATCCGGGGACTCAGCAGTCAGGGATGAAGAGAGGGATGCAGGGGTGGACAAGTAACATCAGTTCATTTGAGATCTATCAGAATCACAATCATGACAGTTAAGGCGGTTCTATATACTAGCCTTGCAGTATGAGATGTAGCTGCTAAACTAGTGCTTCAGTAATTATCCAGAACGTGAACCGGTCAAACACCAGCCTGGGAGGTCAGTCAATGCGGTTTGCGGCTATCCATCGGATTTCAGCCATTTGTATCATGGTGGTGATCGCGTCCGGCTGCGCGGGCAATGCTCCGACCACACCTGATATTGTTCCAATTACTGATGGAGCAGCGAAGGCGGTACAAACGAACAACCGCAGCAACTGGGGATACTTCGAGATCTCAATAGATACGAACACTCTCGAAGCCCGGGTGATCCCACTAAGGAGTGCTGAATTTAATGCTAATGTCACCCAGTTCATGCAGCCTCCCGTCTCGCCGACCAGCCGTATCACGGTTTCTATCGACGCCGGCGCGTCAGATTTTCCAAACGGGCTTTTCGCGGTCGACGTGACCCTCCTGCACCCGTTTCCGGGACTGGACCAGTACTCCGGATTCGACGTCCGGGGTATTTTGATGGCAAATGAGAGCGTGATCAGCGATCAATATCCCAACCTGAGCTGGTCGGGAATAGATGAAGCAAGGCTTTTAAACGCGGACGGCTGGACGCGGTGGTGGAACTGGTCTGAATTCACCACGTATGGGTCGATTTTCGGATACACGGAGGGAGCTCTCGCAACTCCGGGATTTGCACCAACCGCGACGCTGAATCCTTATAAATATTTCGCAGACACTCTTGAAGCCGAGGACGAACTGGTCATTGATCCGGAAACACGGGGATTTTTCTCCGTCCTGAAAGGCTCGAACACACGTCGATACATGATTCAGTTCACGATGAATGGTCCATCGCCATTAATAGTGTTCGCGTATGCAGTCGATGCAGGCTGGGACCAGCCCGATTCCTCGGGCGCACCGCATTATGAAATTGATGATTTCAGCCTCCTTGCCAATTGCCAGGAACCGTACCTGGTCAGGGTCGAGGACGCAGGTTCGACCGCCTACTGGGAGAACTCATCGACTTACGGTGGCGATTTAATTTTCGATATCACAGTCTATGACTGGCAGGCGGTTGAAAATCCGAATGGTTTGCCAGGGGAAATCACCGCGATATGGCTGGAATCACCCAGCCTTATCGCAGCTCCGATAGATATTCTCCCAACAGCGACAGCATCACCCAACGGACCGACTTCATCTGTCTACCACGTCGAACTGACGGACATAACACCGTCTGCGGTCACTGGACAGACCCTTCTTATCGGCGTTGAATCAGCCGATCCGCTTGATTACGCACCTAATCTTCCAGGGGTGACAGGATTCGAGTACCCGGAGGAGCCCCTTGCCGCGTACCTGCTCTGGGAAGCCACGATACTGGACGAGGCGCCGATTCTCATCCCGATACCCCAGGGAGTCGAAAGTTGCGGAGCTGCGGGAGTTGTCGAAATTCACTGGGGTCCGGTCAACTGGCCGACTCTGACCGGCTATAACATCTTCCGCAAGGAATCGACAGAGCCTTCGTTCGATCTCGGAACTCCCCTGAATTCTGTCCTTGTTACAAACGAATATTACTACGATACAGACGTTCTCGACGACGGGACCACATACGATTATGTCGTAACATCAGTTGATTTTGACCTAACGGAATCCCCGCCATCGGATATGACGTCCGCAACGCCACTTTACACATCACCTTCAGGATTTATCGATCTCGATGGACCGGGTGATGGCACTATGGGATCGGACACGGTCCTGAATGTCGTGAATGCAGCCATCGCTCCCGACGGTACTGCATACATTGTCTGGGACTTCAACTACGACTGGCCTGATTTCCACGTGAAATTTGTCCGGGGTGATGTCGAGGCGGGAACATTCGGGACAACGGTGACAGTCGGTGACGGGGACAAGCCGGACGTGGCGTTCGATTCAGAGGGTACAGCACATATTGTGTGGGGATCTGGCTCCGGTGACAGTAGCTATCCCAAGGAGTACTGGTACGCGAATGTCGACACAGACGATGTTGTTTCAGACCTCATGCTGCTCCACACAATTAACTACGGTAACAACTGGAGCGTCGAGCCGACAGTGGCAGTAACGCCGGATGATGAAGTGCATATAGCATTTGCAGGCTACGAGGACGGGTGGGGAGTGTTTTATGTTCACGGCACACCGGGTGATTTCTCGACTCCTGAAAAAATTTCATCCAACTACACGAGTTTCATCGCCGATGTTAATCCCAACCTTGTTCCGGGTGCGGACGGTAGACTGCACCTGACGTGGACAGGAACCAGCCTTGAACTGATCATGTACATGGTTCGGGATACCGATGGCGTCTGGGGACCTGAGATCGAGGTCGCGAACGCAGCCGATCCGAATGTCTACAGGAATTACCGCGGTGATCTGGCAGTGGACAATCACGGTGTCGCGCACGTGACCTGGAACGAGGAGGATAATCTGAACGACAACCATCCGTGGTACGCAAATAACAGGTCGGGTTCGTTCGATAATCCGATTCAGCTCGAATCGGAGGACATAACAAACGGTCCGGTGAGTGTGGCGTGCGACAGGGATGGAAACGCTTACGTGATCTGGTACACAGACATGGATCCTGAAGATGGTCACGATTGGCAGACATGGGTGGCACTGATCGACAGGGATGACAATGTAGTCATCACAACGCAAGTCAGTGAAGGTTCCACGCATGAGGCTGTCATTCCCAGCATGGCGAGTATCACGTACCCGTGTTATTCGGGCGAGGTTGACGTAATGGGTGTCTGGAAAGCGATTGGAAGCCTGCCCCCGCAAGTCGCAAGGATCAGGACGGATCAGTAAATAAATGGAATCAGGCAGTAGTTTTCGCTACAATACGCGTTGAATTTCCTAAAAATTACGGAGGGGTACCAGAATGACCAAAATTAGAGTTTCTCTAACCATCCTTCTTGCAGTATTTTTCATTGCATTATCGACATACCATGTATCTGCAGGGGAATTGACAAAAACCGTCGGGGACGGCGGTTCGATTTATGGTTACGTGATAATGGAAGACGGTTCCTTCATAGATGGGAGCGTGTCCGTACTGGATGACGATCTCTGGGTGGATGAGTATTATCTGTACGATGACGACTACTTCGAGTTCATCGACCTGCCTGAAGGTCTATATACGCTTTACTTCTACGACCTTAGTGAAATCCCGGTCAGCGAGGGAATCGATGTAAGGGTCTGGGCAGGACAGGGAACCGAGGTCACTCTGTGGGTTCCGTACACATTCTCCAGGATGTCGTGCGACGAATTGATGGACTGGACGTACGATGAGTACCTGTTCGCGATAGACGATGCCTTTGTCGATGCCGGCCTTGAGTACGGCTGGTTGTCGGAAATGGCAATGGACCAGGTTGCTTCCACTTACGGTACCTGCTTCGAGGAATTGAACGATGTGTGGCTCGATGACATGCCATACAGGGACGCTGATCTGATCGAAGAAGTGCGGTATGCAGTGGATGGATTTGTGTGGGCGTACTACAACGTCAATTTCTTCCAGGGAACCGGTGCATGGCACTTCGGGACAAGGTCAATAGTGGACAGGGAATACCTCGTGTCCAATTTAATCGATCTCTATTACGAACCGTGGCAACCTGATAAATCTCAGAGAGGGTACGCGATGGATGTCGTTGATGACCTGCCATACGTCGCTGACGCTTACACTGGTGACTGGTGGACGGGACAGGATCAGATTGATTACGAGGACGCGGTTGACCAGTTCGCTGCCACAGGGGAAGAGCTCGCAGACCTGATGCTTGAGCTGGATGCTGATGCATTGGTTCAGGTCGCTCAATATGTGGAGTTCTACCTTTACGTGGACATCTGATTTAAATAAATTCGGGCTGCATCGCAGTCTTTACCAATCTGTGTGGTCAATTCATTCACCGAATTGAATTTCGATTCCTTCCTTAAAAACGAATGAATCTCCACGTTGTAATTCAAGCCTTTTATCCGGTTCAAATCGGAATCGAACTGCTTCGGTAACTCGCCAAGAATATGCACTTCAAGAACCGGCTTCACATTTGCCGGATCGATAGTCGGCTGAGTTCCGAAATTCGCAACCCCATTCAATTTTGCTAGATTTTCCGACTCAATTTTGACTGCGTATATCCCGTGAGGTGGCCTTACCTTCAATTCAGGCCACGGGAAGTTGATCGTGGGGAATCCGAGTTTCTTTCCAAGCCCCCGACCCTTCTCGGATTTAACTCTTACCGAGAATGGACGTCCCAGGAGCGCATTTCCACTCTCAATTTTACCTTCGCTGACCAGTTCACGGATCCTGGAGGCTTTAACGACCTCACCATTCACATGATAAGCCTTGAAAATTTCGACCTCTACGTTGAATTTCTCTCCTTCGCTGAGAAGCATGGATGTGTCGCCCAGACGGTTCGCGCCGAAATGGAAATCGTAGCCGACAACGATGAGTTTTGCCTTCCAGCGGTCGAACAGGTATTTCCTCACGAAGTCCTGCGCGGTGGTTTTTATTAATGGAGGTTCGAAACGTGGATGGAGAAGGACCTCTATACCGATTGAAGCCAGGATTTCCGCTTTTTCATCCTCGGTGGTCAGTACTCCACGGGTCTCGGCACCGGGGTATGTCTTTTCCTGGAAGCTGAAGCATACCGGTGTCAGTTTATGCATGCCGGCGTGCTCGACCGCGCGCTCCAGAAGTGCCCGATGCCCGAGATGGACCCCGTCGAACCGTCCGAGCGTAACCGCACAGCCGTTTGATGGGGCTTCCCAGCTGAATATGTCGCGGTATTCCTTCACTTTATACGATCCACGGCTTGAACGGGTTGATCATCTGACTGCTTTCTTTCAGCCTGCCGAGGGAGATGAACCTGCCATCCGGGTCCATAATTCTGTAAGCACCCTGTTCGGCCTTAACGAGCATGAAATCTCCGTTGAAATCGCACGCATCGAGTTTTTTACCGTGATGGATTTTTTCAATCGAATCCGGGAACACGGTCAGTGACGGTAAATGCTCCAGGATTTTTATCACCGGTCTTACGTGATGTTTGAGAACGTGTGTTCCACCGTATTCAAATGCACTGAATGGAATGGCTTCATCGATGCTGAACGGTCCCGATTGTATCCTCTCCAGGCCTAACAGGTGTCCGACGGTTCCCAGGGCATACGCAATGTCACGGCCAAGCGACCTGATATATGTCCCGCCTGAAACGTGGCAGGTGAAGTCGATCCATTGTTCGGTTGATTCGCCGAATTCGATTGAGTAAATTTCGACGTTCACAGGCTTAAGATCGGGAGTCTTGCCATCACGCGCTAATTCATACGAACGTTTGCCGTCGATATGTTTCGCGGAGTATGCGGGTGGGACCTGTTCGATCTCACCCGTGAACCGAGACGCGACCTCCTGCAGGCGGTCATTCCAGTCAGATGGGACAGGTTCGGATTTAATTACCTCGCCGGTGGGATCGAGTGTGTCGGTTTCGTCACCAAGCCAGAGTCGGGCGCGGTATTTTTTGGTTGAATGCAGAGCGTATTCCGCGTAACGGACAGCCTGGCCAAGCGCGATAACAACTATCCCGGACGCGAACGGATCGAGAGTGCCAAGATGTCCCATCTTCCATTTTTTCGGGATGTTGCACGTGTGCCTGAGAAATCGAATGCAGTCGTAAGTAGTCGGACCGGGGGGTTTGTCAACAATGATGATCCCGTGCGGCTCAGGATTCGTCTCGTCAGCCTTGCAGGAATTTTCGCATGAATCGGACATCGATCTACAGATCGTTCTCCAGTACTTCGCCCGTGTTTATCGCCTGCTCGGATCTCCTGATGAATAGTTCTATCGCTTCCTCGAGGGGTTTAACCAGTCTGCAGCCTGCGGCGCGAGGGTGCCCCCCTCCACCGAAGATAGCCATCATCCTGCTGGCATGTATCGGTGCGTATGCCCTTGTGCTGACGCGTATGTCGCCGGGAGCCACTTCCTTGAAGAAAACCACGATCCGGAAATTTTTAAGTGTCCGTATCATGTCGATGAATCCCTCGGTGTCATCGATTGTAGTTTCCGTCCTCTCCATCATCTCCTGCGTGACCTTGAAGTAGCAGCCGGTACCGTCGAGCCAGGTCGTTAATGTCTGGAAACTTTCGACCTGCAGGTTGAAGCTGGCCATGTTACGGTTGGCGTAGACGTTGCGGAACGCCTTGATCGGGCTGGCTCCCGCCTCTACCAACTCACCAGCGTATTTAAGTGCTCTTGCCGACGTGTTTGAGAACGAAAATTTCCCGGTATCGGTGTAAATCGAAACGAAGAGGTTCTGTGCGATAGAGCGTGTTATTTTTACCCCAAGCTCCTTGATCACTTCAAAGAGCATTTCACCAACTGATGAGTATTCGGGATTTACCCAGTTGATGGTCCCGAACTGCGAGTTCGAGATGTGATGATCGATATTCAGTATATCGAGGCTGTTCTGCAGTTTGTACCACTTGCAGAAGTTCATTCCCGGACGGTCGATGTCACCTGAATCCACGAGGATCAGCGTCACACCGTTCCCGCCGTCCTGAACGGATTTCGCAGCCCTGGTGATGTCATCGAAAATATCGTCAGCTCCGGGCATCCAGGAATAAATTGCGGGTACCGGACCCTCGAGGTAGACAGCGTGGTTTTTGCCAAGGGCTGTCAGCACCTCGCTAAGTGCGAGTACCGAACCAACGTTGTCACCGTCGGGAAAAACATGCGACGAGATAAGGAAATTGTCCTGCGACTTTATATAATCCGCGATGTTCGATGCTGATGTCATAACGTGTGCTTAATTTACCTGGTCCGACCCACTCGATTCGTCATCAGGAGGAATGTCGAGTGTGTTGAGAATTTTGTCGATTTTTGACGCGGCTTCCATTGTGCGATCTTCGTGAAAGGTGAAAACCGGGGTACGTCTAAGGTCCGACACGATAGTGATCTCGTGACGGATCAGCTTTTCTGCCTTGTTGAGTGCCTGCACGACAACCGATTGCACGGAATGGTTTCCGAGGACACTCACCATAACCTGGGCAGTTGAGAGATCACGGCTCACCCGGATTTCAGGAAATGAGATTAACTTGTTCTCAAATACAGGATCCTTGAGCTCCCGCGACACTATCCGTGCGAGTTCCTGCTGGAAGAACGCCGATATCCGTTTCATTCTGATGTCGTCCGGCATGATGTACCTGTTTCATTCAGAGCCAGTCGATTCCACTCGATGAAACCAGCAGCCCGTCTCCGTTTGCGAATATTTCCTCCACCCTGGCAAAGACCTGCTCGGCCAGTACGTGGTCGTTAGCTACCAGCGCAACCGCAACTTCTGCAGACTGGTGAACATCCTGAAGGCCTACCTCGGTCGCTGAGACGTTGAACTTGCCCCTGACCCGCTCGATAACGCCTTTCAGACGGTGGCGCTTTTCCTTCAGCGTGTCGCAACCGGGAAGCCGTAGTTCCATTGTTAAAAGGCCCAGTTCCATCTCAGGCCTCCGTCAGGTTCCGAATATTGTTTATAAATAACAAGGAAGTACCGATTATTTGTAAGCCTGGCACTTCCTGATATTTTCAAAGCTCCCTTTTTCCTCAGCTACGCCTCACGGGCAGCTTTTTCAAGTGTGCGGAGAATCTTGATGGTCTCGAAAGCGACAATTTCATCGCCTTCCCTGAGGTCGGTGAAGGTATCAAGCATGATTCCGCACTCATAGCCATTCTCAACTTCCCTGACATCGTCCTTGAATCGTTTGAGGCTGTTAAGACTGATCTGGGCTATCTGTTCACCCTCGCGTTTGATGCGGATATTCGCACCGCGGATCAATTTGCCCTCGGTGACCATCAGGCCAGCGACAATCATCTTCCCGGTACGCTTGAATATCTGGCGGACCTCGGCGCGTCCAGTGATCTGCTCCTTGTACTCAGGCTCCAGCATACCTTCAAGGGCTGCCTGTATGTCCTCGACTGCCTTGTAGATGATGTTGTACGTCATGATTTCGATGCCTTCCATCGCAGCCTGTTTACGGATCTCCGGACTCGCTACAACATTGAATCCCAGTATGACCGCCTTGGATGCCATGGCCAGCATGATATCGCTGTCGGTGATATTTCCCACTGATGAATGGATGAACTTCACACCGACTTCATCCGTGGACAACTGTTCGAGCTGTCCCCTGAGGGCCTCGATTGAACCCTGCAGGTCGGCCTTAAGGATGATGTTCAGCTCTTTCATCTCACCCTTTGAAAGCTTCTCGTAGAAGTCCTCGAGTGAGATGGTGTTGACCATCTGCAGGCGACCCTGTCGATGGTCCATCTCGCGTTTTTCGAATATCTCGCGTGCTGTTTTCTCGTCCTTGACCTCGTTCAGGTGATCCCCGGCAGCGGGAACCGTGTTCAGCCCTGAGATAAGTACCGGGATTGATGGTCCCGCTTCCTTGAGAGGGTGCCCGTCCTCATCCGTCATCTGACGTATGCGGCCCCAGGACCGTCCAACTACCACGTAGTCACCAACGTTGAGCGTTCCGCGCTTGACAAGGACGGTTGCAAGAGCACCGCGGCCCTTATCCAGCCGTGCTTCGATGATGGCGCCATCGGCCATGCCACTGGGGTTACCCTTTGATTCAAGGATGTCGGCGACCGTCAGAATCTGTTCCAGCAGATCGTCAATATGTAGTTTCTTCTTGGCGCTGATGGGCACCATGATGATCTGGCCGCCCCATTCCTCCGGAACAAGTCCGCGCTCTGATAACTGCTGCTTGACCAGTTCGGGATTGGAGTCGGGCAGATCGATTTTGTTGATAGCAACGATGATTTCAACGCCTGCGTTCTTTGCATGGTCGATAGCCTCGAGTGTCTGGGGCATGACGCCGTCGTTCGCAGCAACTACGAGTACCGCGATGTCGGTGACTTCAGCACCACGTGCCCTCATCGCGGTGAACGCAGCATGACCTGGAGTGTCGATGAAAGTAATCGGCCGGATTGTCCCATCAGCCGTTGTTGTGTCGACCTGGAATGCACCGATCTTCTGGGTAATACCGCCAGCCTCGGTCGCTACCACGTCTGTACCGCGAATCGCATCGAGAAGTTTCGTTTTACCGTGATCGACATGGCCGAGTACAGTTACTACAGGCGGCCTTGGGACAAGGTCTTCAGGCTTGTCCTCCTCGTGTATAAGGACGTCCTCGACTTCCTTGACCTTTGCCATCTCGGACTCGAAACCAAAATGGTCGCAGATCAGTGCGCCGATCTCCTGGTCGACAGTCATATTGATCGTGGCGAAAATTTCCAGCTCCTTCATCAGGAAGCTGATTATTTCAGCAGACTTCAGACCTGTCTGTGACGAAAGCTCCTTGATTGAAACGTGTTCGCCCAACCGGATTGTTTTCGGAATCACCTGCTTTAACGATTCCTCTGCTCTCTCCCTGCTCCTCCTGCCCCTGCCGCGTTTGCGGAAGGTTGTTGAAGTATCCAGCTGGCTCTGCACCTGCTGACGGAAGTTCCTGCCGCGTCCACCCTGTGGTGCCGGGGGTCTGGTCCTTTTATCCTTGATTATCTTACGTCTGCGCTTGCGCTTACCGGAATCCTGGGTTGAAGTTTGAGGTCCACGTGGCCTGCTTGAGCTCGGGCGTGTCGTGATGCTTGATTTAAGGCCGTCAGCGGCCAGTCTCTGCATCGATTTGGTGAGCTTGTCTGCCTTTGGGCGCAGATATTGATCGGGTGTCGGGATCTTGGGAACCTGGGGTCTGGGTGGTCTGCCCTTACCCGTTTCCCTTGTGCTATCCTTACCGACAGGGGCATATTTTCTGTCCGATTGCCCGCGGTTGCTCTCGCGTGTCGAATCTCTCCGGTCCCTTCCCCGTGATCTTCTGTCCTTCCTGCCGGTCCTGGATTTCTGTGAATCAGCTTTATCCCTGCCGGAATACTCTTTGGTTCTGGTGTCACCCTCGCCCTTTCCGGATCTTGTCTGTTTTGGATCCCTGGCCGCTGTTCTTGCTGCTTCTTTAGCAGCCGCTTCCTCGGCTTTTGCCCGATCGAGGTCCTTAACAGCCTGCTGGGAATTGGGAACCTGCGGTCTTGGAGGAGCTTTTTTTGCGGTATCTGCAGCGGATGCATCTCCGACCCCGGATTTTCGGACAATACGCTTGACGACCTTCCGCTTAAGTACCTTGCCGGTGGTCTCGGACTGATGCATTGTGGGTCGTGGACGGATGGATGGGCTTTTGGTGGGGGTGGAGATATCACGTATCCTGAAGTCGCGCCTGCCCGTAATACTCGAGGAGCGCACGGCTTTGGACGTCATAGCCCTTCTGACCTTATCAGCGTCGGCATCACTTACGGAAGATACTGCCGCCTTGGTTTTTACGCCGAGGGCCTTAAGGACTTCAAGCACTTTGCTTGAAGGGACTTCGAGCTCGGTGGCTAGTTCGTGGACTCGAACCATTATCTGGGTTGAACCTCCGGCTCCTGTCCCGGTTGGAGGTATTTTTCAGTCGTTACGTCATTTTCCACTCTCCGCCTGGGACAGGTAGCTTATTATTTCATTCCGGACATCGACCGGAATGTTTTTTTTCAGTAATTTTTCAGGTGCCCCTCGTCGCATAAGCGCCTCGAAGCAAATCTTCCTGGAGCAGAAATACAAACTGCGCCCCTGGAGTATTTGGTTCGGGTCAAACTGGACTTCTCTCGAAGGCAGCCGGACGACCCGAGCTAAATCCGGCTTCCCCGTTTTCTTACCGCACCCGGCACATTTTCGTACCGGTACTGTCATAACTGCTGCGACCCCGCCTTTTTATAGTATCCGGACACGTTACTAAGCCATTTCCGGTGTTTCTTTCTCATATTTCTCGTATGTGAAACCATGCTCGTTCAGATATTTCTCAAGATCCTGCAGGGTCGACTCCCCGACCCCCTTGGCATCGAGCAGGGTCTTGCTGTCCTGCTCCATGAGGTCGCCGAGATTTACGTATCCGGCGGCCACGAGGCCCTCGATCGCGGGCTTCCTGAGGGGCAGCTCGGATATCGGCTTGGCCATGAGAGCCTGCTTGATTTCCTCGCGCTCCGCTTCGTGGACCTTCATTTCCTCTTCGAGCTTCTCGCGCTCGTTCTTGATGTCAATGCCCCATCCGGTGAGCTTGGCCGCGAGTCGCACGTTACGGCCGTCCTTGCCGATAGCCAGAGACGCCTGGTCGTCGGGCACGATGACCTCTGCCTTGTCCTCGTCGTCGAAGATCTCGACAGAATACACCTTGGCGGGTGCAAGCGCGTTGGCGATGAAATCGAACGGGTCCTCCGTCCAGTGAATAATATCGATGTTCTCGCCCTTCAGCTCGTTAACGACTGCCTGTACGCGGCTTCCCTTGCTGCCCACGCAGGCTCCGACCGGATCGACGTCCGTCGAGTTCGAATAAACAGCCATCTTGGTCCGGAATCCCGGCTCCCGCGCGATTCGTACGATCTCGACCGTTCCCTCGAGAATTTCCGGCACTTCAAGCTCGAACAGGCGCCTGACAAAGTCCGGGTGGGCACGTGACAGTATGATTCTCGGCCCTTTCGGGGTCTGCTTGACCTCGAGAATGATTGCCTTGATCGTGGAACGCGGAATATAGCGGTCTCCCTCGACCTGTTCGGTCGGTGGGATAACGCCTTCGGCACGTTCCAGCTCTACATAGACCTGGCCGCGTTCGCGACGCCTGACCTTGCCTGTGACCAATTCGCCTTCGCGTCCCAGGAACTCCTGGTAGACGATGTCACGCTCGGCTTCCTTGATCCGTTGCATGACAACCTGCTTGGCGGCCTGTGCAGCAATCCTGCCGAATTCAAGGTTAAGGGTGGGACCCTCGGTCTCGACGAAATCGTCGTATGTTGCCTCAGGATCGACCATCTGGGCTTCATTCAGGCTGATTTCTGTTTCCGGATCGTCCAATTCCTTGACCACACGTCTCAGGAGATGGATATCCATCTTCATCCCGCCGTCCTGCTTGACCAGAATTCGCGGCTGGATTTCCTTGCCGTATTCCTTACGGTAAGCGGAGGTCAAAGCGGCCTCGAGAGCGTCGACTACCACTTCTTCAGGTACGCCGCGCTCCTTCATGATGAGTTCTATTGCGTATTCCAGTTCTGTGAATAACACAGTAACCACCTCATCGTGCCATGCACGAACAGGGTCAGCCACCTTCATGAGGCTAACCTTTTAATTATAGCAAAAAATCAAATTCAATGTGCTTTTAATCACTTGAAGCCCTCAGGATATTCGGGTACCAGACGTATTTCCTTCCATCGCCCGGGTGAAAGAGCAATATCGCCCTCCTCGGTTTCCCCGATCATCACTGAACCGTCCTGGTAATCCCCGAGAATCCCGGTCAGTTTCCCGCGACCGTCGATCTTCTCAGTCAGTCGGACGGTCACTTTTTTCCCCCTGAACCGGTCGAAGTCACGCTCGGTCTTGAGAACCCGGTCGAGTCCCGGTGAACTCACCATCAGCCTTGTATTGTCGTTGTAATAACCGTCAGCACCGAGACGGTACCTCAATAACTTAGCGAGTTTCGTACACTCATCCGAGGTAATACCGCCCTCGATATCACAAAAAACCTCAATCACAGGATGGGACACGCTTCCGATGACCCGGAGGTCGACCAGTTCGTAACCCTCCTGTTCAAGGTATTCAGAGACAAGTTTCTCTATTCGTTCAGTTTCCAATGGTGCAGGCATTACCGGTAAATCCTGATTTTCGATGGTCACATGCCCTGTTGATGAAACTGAAACAGGGCGAAAAAAAGAGCGGGAACTAATTCCCACTTTCTCAATGAAAAAGCGTTCACCATATGTATAGCACGGAATTATTAAATATGCAAGTTATTAGGGATAAGTACCAATGACAGTTAAAAACATGTGACTCGAATCGGATATTAATGTTACTGATAACCAGTCTGTTGACAACCTGTTGAGACGCTGATAGCATGATATGTACATGGGGGCATGGGGTGTGAGTATCGTGCATCGGCAACATCGAGGATAGTGCAGCCCCCAAGCAAGCGTCTAAATACGGGTAAAGCCTGGAGCATGGATGCTGACAGGCAGAGTCAAACCACAACGAACAGGAGGACTACTATGCGTAGTAATTACTCTTTATTGGCTCTTCTCGTTATTATTTTATTCATTGGCGGCGGTATTGCAGGCTGTCAAGGCGGAAGCGGACCCATCTATACGGGCAGCCCTGACCCGGACGCGGGAATTATTCCGACCGGCGGATTTCTGGACGGATTCGCGGCGGTTCGAACGACTGCTGCGAGCTACGGCCTTGCCCTGGTTTCGGAGGGGGGCGAGGTAATTCTCTCACAGACCACTTATGATGCTTTTGGCAACCTGACCGGCATTGCCGGGGCTTATCACAAGGGACCGGGACTGACCGGAACACCGTTCATCGTGCGATTTGATATCTACGGCTGGCCTAAACATGCGGTGTACGGTGGCTACGTGTTCTTCTTCAGAAGCTGGTCGAGCTCAAGCGTTGATGTCGCTGTAATTTATCCTGACAGCTCGGAGCAGGTCGCATGGAACCTGCCCTGGAATCCCGACGGTAAGTACACGCAGGCAGCGATGACACGAAGACCATTCAGGCCTCTTGTAGTGTCTGAATTTATGGAGCCCCTGTCATCAGACGAAGGCGTACACCAGCTGAATCCGTACGGCAGGTCAATGCAGACATACGGCTACTCGGTACTGCCGAGGACTTTCGATGATGATTTTAACTGGCGTGAGGCAATGCAATGGTCACTGACAGGTGTCAACTTTGCCAAGGCCGCACTCGGACCCTTTGATATCCAGCCTGAAGCACCATGGCTGCTTGAGGGCGAAATCGCATTCGGTGGTGTACCAGCGCTCGATAATCCGCACATGATGCTGATCGATATGAACCTGGGATGGCTAATCAAGGAAGGTACTCCCGCGTACTTCGCAGCACAGACGACCGGGAAGGCTGATCTCCTTAACGCCAGTAGCGCTGCAAGATGGGAAGAGGTAATCGAGGTCTACGAGGTGTTCCAGCAGGAATTCTACGATTACGAATTCTACGGTTACACCTACTGGTAAGCCAATAAGGAAAATAGATCATAAAGTCCACTCCATCAGGGTGGACTTTTTTTGTGGTTCTAAAGTTGGACTTTAATGGGGACACCACACGCGTCAGCGTGCCGGTGTCCCCACTATGGCGTGTATCGGGGACTGGCGGACGGATTTGGCGACACAATGACCTTGACTTACTACAATTACCTATAGAGCCAAATCCGGGTGCCTGTCCCCGGTCCATTCTTAAAGAAATGGGGCGTGCGTGATGAATCTGCCGGTGCCTGTCCCCGCGAGTGATGAGGACGGGACGTGCTCACACCGGGTGATGTGGACATTACCCTTCCGGGCTGTGACGTGTACCGCTGGCATGGCCTGAAGGCGGTTCCACAGGGTTCTCGCCTGGGTACACCATTATAGCGTGGACGGGACGTCCGCCAGACAGCCGGCGAGACGCCCGCGCTACGTAACCGAT
>JAUWTM010000223.1 GCA_030614715.1 Planctomycetota bacterium | reverse complement strand
TCAACTGGCGCTTGAGGGTATTTCACCTAATGCAGACTTTCCCCTCCATCTAACCCAACTTCTCCCAGTGCCGCCCTCAAGCACTCGACGCTGTCCACTTTATTGATCCATCAACTGGCGCTTGAGAGTGTTTCATCTAATGCACACTCTTTCTACCAACTACCCGAACCACTCCTTCAACTTCGCCCCTGCCTTTGCCTTAACCTCCGGAGTTATATAAGTAGCAGCGATCCCTACCGCCGCAACTATCGCACCCAGATCGTCCGTGTATCCCGCACCCGGAATTAAATCAGGGATCGCGTCCAGCGGAAGAATGAGATATCCCAGCGCACCCATTATCACGGTTTTCACCCACGTCGGTATGTCGGGATCCTGCATGGCGTAGTAAAGCTGCAACGCCAGATCAACGAGGTTCCTGCCGATCGTCAGCGCATGGTACCCCAGCTTACTCCAGAAACTTTCCTCGGAGTATTCCTCCTCGTACTTCACGACCTCGATCGGTTGTTCGTTGTCATTTTCCAGCTTTGCCATATTCCAATTTCCTTAATTCCCAACGTATCCCAGGCTTCTCAACGCTTCGATCTCCTCAGGACTCAATTCATGCTGGGTCAGCTCAATCTCCCTGTCGATGCTCCGTCGCCATCTCCCGTCCCACAGGCTGAAATACATGTGTGTATCTACGCTTAACAGAATCGGACGTCCCGGTAATTCGGGATCCGCAATTCGATTCACTAAGCTCTCGCCGTCAACAGCGGGACACGGCAGTCCGCACAGGTCCAGAAGCGTGGGAGTAATGTCCATGTTGTCGATCAGGCCACCAACCCTCATTCCCGCGCCGTGATCGTTCGGAAAGTGCATCAATAGAGGGACGTGAAGCTGTTCCTCGGTGTCGTTCCCGTGCCCAATCTTGTGGTCCTCACCCATCGCCTCACCGTGGTCAGAAGTGAAAACGATCACTGTGTTATCGAACCATCCGTTATTTTCCAGAAATGCGAACAGGTCACCCATCGCGAGGTCCATCTGGCGAATTTCACAATCGTAGAGATCGCTGACGCGCTGGATGTCCTCCGCTGTAAACATTCCATGACGGGCGTTATAGCGGTCGCTCATCTCGTATGAACCGTCGATCGCCTCATTTTCGTATTCAACCGGAACACCCATTAGCTCCATGGCTTCCTCGTACGGCTGATATGGTCCATGCGGGTCCCAGATATGAATCATCATCCAGACCGGCTGTTCCGCGTTGCTTAAATGCTCGATTGCCGTCTGGGCCATGTGCTCTGCATCGAACCAATTTCCACCACCTTCCGGACGAGTATAGGTATCGACTCCCTGCCCGAAGCCATAATCACCGTTCATTATTCCGGCAGCCATGTGGCAGTACGTATCGTATCCGTTCTCCTTGAAAATCGGGGTCAGCGACTTGAGTCCGTCCGGCCAGGGATGGTAATTTTCCTGAACGCGATGGTTGATGACATGCAGACCGGTCATTATTGATGTGAAGCTCGGGTACGTGTTGCTGCGGCACGTATAGGCCTCATCGAACACTACACTGCGTTTCGCCAGTGCGTCGAGATTGGGAGAAGTGTCCACGTGATATCCGTTGAAGCCCAGACGGTCGTATCGAAGTGTGTCGACTACGATAATGATGACGTTCTCGACATCCGCACGGTAATCGGGCGTCCTCTCCATCAGCCTGTACGCAAATATCACGCCGACGAGCAATATTACTACCAGGGTGAGAAAAACATTTGTTACTTTTCCAGACATGTGCAATCCTTAAATAACCGGATCACCATCCTTTGTCAACTCGAAGACGACTGTCCTGGGTTCATTCCCGATACATGAGATTACATTGTTATCGGAATCGTATTCTAAATCCCCTTTGATGGTGCCTGTCACCAGTAATGTATCGTCATTGGTCACCATGATGCCAGACGCCCTTTCACCGGGAACGTCCCCATCACCTCCATAGATAAAGACCCATTGAAACTGACCGTCCGGATCAATTCCGGTCACGAACATATCACTCAAACCACTCGCTTCACGTAATTCGGTACCCGGACCCGGATCCATATCTGCGGTTCCCTCTAACTTGCCTGCTATGAATATTGACCCACCAGTATCCACTGCAAAGTCCTGCGCCAGAAAACTATCCCACGTGAGAGCCCGGATCATATCACCGTCCGGATCAAACTTGATCAGGAAATAACCTTCACCCGGTTCTCTATCTGGAATTAAACCCAGCCCACAGTCTATTCCCTGAATTCGTGAAAATTGTCCTCGGACGAATATATTTCCCGCAAGGTCAACGATAATGTCGTTCAGACCTGCACCCCATGTTCTCGACCAAAGAAAATCCCCATCCGTATTGAAACTGCCAATGAAACTGGATCCAAGCTCCAAGTCTTGGAATATGATTTCTCCGGTTCCAGGATCAACGCGTGTCACACCCCATTTGATTGTCTGGGGAGGCCTGATATCAGGATTGGGCAACGGAGTAATTTCATTGTCTGGCAGCATATCAGGAGTTACATCGAAGAAGGCAATTTCATTCAAATATCCCCCTACAATAAGGTTACCATCGGGATTTAGACTGACGTCGATTATTTTATCTCCAGCCCTGCCCCCAAGTGTCCTGACCCAGACAAAACCTCCGTCAGGATTCAGGCACAACAGGAACATGTCTGAATGTCCTACACTTTTACGTTCTTCTATGCCGGGACCGGGATCTAAATCAACAGTGCCCTCAAATGAACCACTGGCAAAAATGTACCCTCTATCATCAACGGTAATGCCAGATCCCGCGTTTGAAAATCCAATGCCTCCCAATAGGTGCTCCCACAGTACATTGCCATCAGGATCGAATTTTTTTATGAGAATTTCATTATTATATTCAATCGCAGTGTCAGTTATCTCGGCAAGCGCACCGGTTGCCGGAACCTCAGAATAATGTAATACCGTACCTATCAAAATAATGTTGCCAGACCTATCCAGTACGATTTCAGCATAATTCACAACACCATGGAGCTTCCAGTTTTTTTTCTCCCAGATTAAGTCACCTGATTTTAAGTACTTACTAATATAAGGTGCAGCATTTATTAAAAATCCCATCCTTGGTGAATAAGTCGCCCCCGCAATTATGAGATCCGAATTCTGATCCTGGCAGATATCGTAAATAATGGGTGCATAATGGCCTTGATCACCCTCAAATATGAGAACAGCACCAGGGATATGATTTCCACCACCTGCGTAAAAATCGTCTGCGTATGCAATGGAAAAAAAAGTTATGAAAATTAAAATTGCACAGGCTAATCGCACAACAAACCTCCATTCATCAAGAATTTAGAAATGATCCCTTATCCACGGCCTCGGTCCGGCGAAAATCTGTCCTGCTATCTCCATCTCCGCATCCGGACCATCCAGTATACCCGTAATTCTAAGCTGTCCAGGTGTCATGAAGCTGGTATACATCTGCGCAAACGTCCTGATATCGAGTTTTAACAGTCCCTCTCCCCCTTTTTTCACCCTGCCCTTCCCATTCTTTACCTTCAGGACGAAATTACCATTGTTCTTTCGGATCAGGTCATCCGTCACGTCCAGATGTATCTCCGCTTGCAGTCCGGACGGGTATCCCCTCGCCTCGAGCGCACCCTTCACATCCACTATCCTCAGCATGCACTCCTCCTCACGGTCAACCTTAAACGCTCTCTCGGGAATTAGCCGTGCGATTTCACCCATCGCGGTGCCGGTCCATTTCATTTCCTTAATAACCGATGAATGATCCGCGAGAAAAGTCATCAACCTCTCTGCTGCATCGCGATCCGCGACCCAGTAATCCCCAACCAGTATCGGACCCCATTCCTTCTCATACCTGTATAAAACGTAGCCTTTCAGGACTCCACGGTCCTTGATCGTGTAAATAAAATGGGTTGATCCCCACCACGATTTCAGGAATCCTTTCCAACTGGTTTCGTTGCGATCGACATTCCCGTTCGTTTTAAGCGCCTGTTCCGTGTAGAAATCCTTCAGGGCCTTGTAACCCCTGCCCTTGTATGGAGCCATCTCGTACTTCGTGTTCCGTGTTTTGATATTTTTCAGTTCTGCTTTCAGTACGTGACGCTCCATGGCAGATTCGTATCCTGCTTTCCTGTATAGTGCGATATTCGCAGGATATAGTGTGGAGATCGGTGTACCCCTCGCATGGAGCTCCTTTACCGTCTCCGCCATCATGTACGACGCCGCCCCGATCCTCCGATATTCCGGTGCGATCCCGACAAATGAAATTCCCCCTGCCGCGACACTTCTGCCACCGAAAAAATGGCCCCACGGAATTATCAGGAGTCCACCAGCGATTTTCTTCCCGTCACGGACCGCCCGAAGGTTCGAAATCCCCACGGATTTCAACCATTTCCGCGCGGACTTGTTTTCCTTTCTCGGAAAGGTCAGCGCATCCCCGCAGACTGTGATCATTTCGTCGAGTTCGGATGCTTTT
>JAUWTM010000100.1 GCA_030614715.1 Planctomycetota bacterium | reverse complement strand
CATCGAGGGATTCCTGCTTCACGAGACAGACCGGATTCGTGATGAGGACGATCCAGATATTGTTACCCGGTTCGAGCTGGAACGTCGAGGAGGGTCTATTGGTGTTGTGAGGCCGATGTCCGAGGATGTCACACTGAGCCTGAGCCTGCAATTCCTGGATGGCGCTGTCACTTTTATCAATGAAGATGGAGAAGCGCTTCCCCCGGAAGACATTCCGGAGCTAACCGACAACGAATGGGTAAACCGTGGACTGATCGATGGTGCATCCAACTCAATGACAGCGAGGCTGCAATACGACACCCGCGATTTCACACTCGATCCGTCGCAAGGCTCTGTATTAAGCTTCCAGACCACCATGATTGGACAGGTCCTCGGTGGCGACTACGATGCCTTCAAGTACGAAGCCGAGGCAAGGCAGTTTATTCCGCTCACGCATGCGCCTGAGGACATCAGCTCCCTGTCACCAACACAGTACAGGGGACAGCACGTTCTCGCCTTCAGGCTGTTTTACGGGACGTCGAGCGGTGATCTCCCGCTGATCGAGAGGTTCAAAATCGGTGGCCAGAATTCTGTCAGGGGTACAAGCGAAACAGCTCGGGCTGGTGATCAGGCGATTCTTTTCAATGCGGAGTACAGGTTCCCGCTCGGAGGTAACCTGGGCGGCTGTATCTTCTTCGATGCAGGAACTGCAGCATCTCCCGGTGACAGCCTTGATTTTGGCAGCCTGGTCTCAACTGTTGGGTTGGGAGTCCGTTACAGGGTCTCATTCTTCGGAATTGCACCACTGAGACTTGATTACGGATATGACTTCGATGAGGGCGAGGGCCAGATAGTATTTGGTTTCGGTCACTTGTTCTAAGCGAAAACGAAGAGTACGCGCATGAAATTCGGGAATTGGAAATTTGTCTACAACGGCGCTGCCCGTACACGCCACGGGTACCTGAACCTCGCTCCCGTAATCCTGATATTGCTGGTCTTTGCATTACTCCCCGCGACCACCCACGCAGATAGCCTTGTTGAAGTTCACATTACCGGAGAACCGGAGCTTCCATGGCCCGTACGAAACGAGCTTGCAGAGATATTCGCCGACACCCTCAACTCCGTTATATACGAGAACGAAGCAAGCTTCGATATAACCGTCTCTGATCCTGTTGAGTTGGCTGAAGCGTTCAGGACTGGTATAAATCTGGCGATCGAACCGAAGGGCTACACGGTTGGGGAACTTGTCCTTGACATGGATCCCTCTGGAGTGACCGCGGATTTCCTGGTACACCCGATCGGCTGGTCTGCCGTTAGCCCGGGCGCAGTTACCGATGTAGAAATCATACTTGCAGGGGACGGTATCGGGCAGTTCTGGATCAACAGGTACTCAGGACGTCTTGAAGAAAACACTGTGGCAATCCTGGATGTTTACCATGAGTACCTTGTGGGGCTACCCGTCAACGCATCGGACGACGAGTGGGCACTTGGGATTGTCGAACCACACCTGCTTGCAGATTCGCCAGTCCCTGATTACTTCCCGGGTTATGACATCACATATTCTATCGATCTCGACACGGTGGCAACCGTGTCGATCATGCTTGATCCGGTCGAGGATGTAATCGAGCTCATCCGTCCGAGGATGTATTCGATGACCCTGCCGAACGTGGTCCTTGACCGGTTGCGTGAGCGTCTCCTCGCGGAAGCGGATTTTATAGAAGGTATGCCGAAATCCGAGGTTGATGATGCATCGGACGAGATCGCTCTGAAACTGACCGCGGCACTTGAAGACGACATCATAGCGGAACAGTTTGAAGCTTACATGTCGGTTAACATCATCACGCTGGATGACGACCCGGTTGTCAGGATCGATGTGATTGCCGAGAGCAGGCGCTACGATCTCAGGCTCGAGACTTTTGTCGATTTCAGCAACGAGGAACGTGATACCGCGGAGGTGGAGTGTCGCGCAGGATTCCTTCTGACCCGTGGTATGGAGATTTTTGTCAATTTCAATTTCTTTACTAACGACAGCACGCTCGAAACGGACGTGGCTCTTGGCTTCAGGCCCGGACGCGGCACGTTTATTGGTTTCGGATTCGATCTCGAGAGGGAAGCGGGTAAATACTTTTTCGAACAGGAAATAAGTCGCGGACTTGTTCTCCGCGGTGAGATATTCGAGGACGATCAACTCAATGAATTTGGCATGACGTACCAGTTCCAGCAGTACCTGTCCGGTGGGTTTTTCACCAACGGTGACAATGAATTCTGGGCGCGAGCCATTTTCACGCTTTAAAGAGGGAAAAACATGATGGTGAAATACAACATGAAATCACTGGTACCAACAATACTCGTGGGGACCCTGATCGCGGCTGGTATTGCGGTCGGGATGGTCATATCACCTGTACGAGCTCAATCCACGTTTGCATCGATCGGATACGTCAACCTTGAGATTGCACTTGAGGAGCATCCCCAGCTGCCGACGGTCCAAGCGCAGAGTCAGACATTCGAGCAGGCCAAGATCGAAGAGCTCAGCGGGAACTATGACTCGTTTGACACGCTGTCGGACGACCAGAGGCAGCAGTTCATGGAGGACCTTTACAGTATACAGGCTGAAGTGGAAGCAGAGGGCAGACGGCTGTCGGAACCGCTGATTCAGGATGTAATCGATGCTACATCTTCAGTTGGCGAGGAATCGGGTATCGAGGTGATCCTTGAAGCCGGGTCTGTCATGTGGGGTGGCCTGGACCTGACTCCGCTGATCATATCCAGGATCCAGGGCAACTGAGTGGAATGAGAATAGGACGTTTCATAGCACGGTTCATTCTGTACGCAACCCTCGTTGCGGCAATCGTTGCTGCATGGGTAACAATCACCGTTCTGAAGGCTCCCGAGCCCGTTATGCAGGCTGAAGCCCTTGGGTCTTTCAGCGAGACTATAGCCGGGGAGAACCAGGCGCTGTTCGATGACCGTGCTGATGCCCTTTCAGAGCTTGAATCGTACGTCGGCATAGGAGCAGGTCGTGTTTCGCGTGGACCCGGGGCAGCGCGGATCACTCCGAGATTCGAAAACGCCCAGAATGCAGCATCGCAGGCTGTTACGGGCGGAATATTTACGGCCGCATTACCGTCCGCTGCAGGCATGCTGATTTCATCACCGGAACTCGACGAGATACTGGATACAGCCGATGCTATGTACCTCGACAGTGTCGAGGAGAGAACCGCAAGGCTGGTACCGTTTTACATTGATGCCATGGCGTTGGAATCAGACGACTATTATCGTTATTTAGGGTACAGGACCCTCATGAGGACTGTGGATCGTGATTTGATCCGTTACAGGGTCCATGACAGTCTTTACTTCCAGGAATTCAAGATCGACCTGTACCGTGGCATATACGACGAATCGCACAGGGAGCTAACAAATCGAAGAAATACCGCGCGGGTCGGTGCCGAAGCCATTGAATCGGAACTTGATAACTACTACGGCAATATCCTGGCTGGGCTTGTCAGTGATTTCAATACCAGTCTGATGGAGGAGGAGACTGGGAGAACGGAAATACTGGCCGCCGCGAAGATGCGGGACGAAATCAGGTCACGGATCGCGGGATTCCAGCCGGTTGGACTGGGATCATCGCATGGCATTGAACGGACTCATATGCCTGATATCGGCAGGCTTACATGGCTTGCCGGAGAGCGGGACGCGATGGAATTTTTCGGTGAAGCTGCAAGTGGTGACGGGAGCGAATAAAGATTGCAGACTCATGATAAAAATACGACCCTGAACGACCTCGCCGCGATTACCGGCGGGTCGGTGCACGGCGGTGGCGACGCCGTGGTCAGGGGTGTCTGCTCGATTGAGAATCCGGTTGCCGGTCACATCGCTATGGCACTTGATCCGAACAAAATCGACTGGTCGGGAGCATCAGAACGACCTGCAGCACTTATCGTAACAGATCCAGTTGATAAATTAGACCTCCCGTTCCTCGTGCATAAGAACCCAAGGCTTGTATTCACACACGCCCTGCGTTACTTCAACACTGATTACGAACCGGAGCAGGGGATCGCCCCGAACGCTTTCGTGGCACAGGACGCCGACGTGGCTCCATCTGCGAGTGTAGGACCCTTCGCGGTAATAGATTCGAAGGCGCAGATCAAAGCGGGAGTGATAATAGGTGCCGGATGCTATGTCGGTGCCCGTACGGTGATTGGTGAGGACACGAAGCTGCATCCCGGCGTGACGATCCTCAATGATGTAACCATTGGAGAAAGATGCATCTTCAATTCCGGGGTTGTAATTGGCGGCGACGGATTCGGATTCACGCCGACACCCGATGGAAACATCAAGGTTCCGCAGGTCGGGACCGTTGAGATTGGAAATGACGTGGAGCTTGGTGCAAACACGTGCGTGGACCGTGCGACGCTCGATGCAACACGTATTGGTAACGACGTAAAGGTGGATAACCTCGTTCAGATCGCGCACAACGTGCAGATAGGCGATCACACGAGGATTGCCGCGCAGGTAGGAATATCAGGGCGGACTATAATCGAGAGCAACGTCGTTGTTGCAGGTAAGGCGGGATTCCAGAACGGGATTGTCGTCGGTGAAGGCAGCATTGTCGGTGGCAAGGCCGGGGTCACAAGGCATGTAAAGCCGGGAAGCAGGATTTCGGGATTTCCCGCCCGGGACCACAAGACGGCTCTGCAGATACAGGCAGCGACTAACAAACTGCCGGACCTGATTGAACGGCTGAATAAAATCGAGAAGCAGTTGAAAGACAAGGAATGCATTCAATAACATGACGATTCATTCCAACACCCAGATTGATCCCAGCGCAGTTATCGCAGATGATGCTGAAGTCAGCCTTGGTGTTGTTATCGGACCGAATTCGGTAATCGAAACCGGTGTTGAGCTCGGTCCCCATGTAGTGATCGGTCCGAACACAACCATACGCGACGGTGCGAGGATCTATCCCGGCGCGGTGATTGGAACTGAGCCTCAGGACGCTAAATACGATGGATCTCCCACCAAATGCGAGATTGGTTGCAGGACCATTGTACGGGAATACTGCACGATTAACCGTGGTACAAAAGCGAGTGGTGCAACGATTGTCGGCGACGACTGCATGCTGATGTCATACACGCACGTTGCTCATGACTGCAGGATCGGAAACCACGTTGTGACCGCAAGCGGAGTGCTTTTCGGTGGCCATTGCGAGGTCCATGAAAAGGCGATTATCGGTGGTGGCACCGGATTCCACCAGTTTGTCAGGGTCGGAAAACTCGCAATGGTTGGCGGGATCTCCGGCGTCAGGCAGGACTGCCCGCCGTACATGATCACCGCTGGCTCGCCCCCGGCTGTGGTTTTTGGAGTGAATACAATCGGGTTAAAGCGGAACGATATATCACCTGCATCGAGGAAACTAATTAAGGCAGCATATAAGCTTCTGTACCGTTCAGGGCTCAACGTGGAAGATGCGGTGTCGAAAATTAAAAGTGACCTCGAGAAGTCATCCGAGATCGACTACCTGATCGAGTTCTACGAGACCAGCAATCGAGGTGTAGCTCGCGGGCACCAGGAAATCAAGTTCGCGGGTGACCAGGAAGACGAAATGGATCATTCCATGCGGTTCGCATGAGATGAGATTTGACATATGCTTGGCAAGAGGACGGGTAACATTACCAATTGACTGCCGCGGATCATTAGAACTGGCGGCACAAGGACAGAATGATGCGAGTTGGCGTCATAGGCGTGGGGGTCATGGGACGGAACCATGCCAGGGTACTCAGTGAGCTGGAGAACGTCGACCTGGTTGGAGTCTGCGATACCGACCGTAAAACTGCCGACGAGGTTGCATCCCTTTTTGGGACGATACCGTTCTACTATCCTGAGGAACTCCTGAACCAGGATCTGGATGCGGTGCACGTGGTTGTGCCGACCTTTATTCATCACGACGTAGCCAGTATGGCGATCGACAAAGGCAGCCACGTACTGATCGAAAAACCGATCGCTGATACCGTCGAAAATGCCCAGAGCATCTTCAAAATGGCTGAGAAGGGCAGGGGCGGTAAAGGTGTTACGCTCATGGTCGGGCATATCGAGCGTTTCAATCCTGCAATCCAGATGCTGAAACAGCTGATTTTGGAGGACCGCCTGGGGAAACTGATCTCCATCAGCACCCTGAGAGTTGCACCGTACCCTAAACGCATCGTCGACACTGGAATCATTGTCGACCTGGCCTGCCACGACATCGACATCATGTCCTACCTGTCATCAAGCCGTGTCAGGGAGGTCTTCTGCACAGCTTCCTCCACCGTTCACCATCTCGAAGACACCGCCAGCATCTCTCTTACCTTTGAAAACGGAGTTCCGGGACACATCGAGACGTCGTGGCTTTCAAAAATTAAGGCCCGAAAGTTGTTCGCAACATTCGAGGGCGGATTCGTGCTGGTCGATTTTATCGATCAGAGCCTAATCGTGTACGACGACGAGAGGGCTCACGAAATACCGGTTGTTAAGGCAGAACCGCTCAGGGAAGAAATCCTGGAATTCATTGACTGCGTGAGAAACGGGAAAGAGCCGCATATCGGTGGAGAAGCGAGTATCCATGCCCTTGGAGTCGCACTTGCCGCGGTTACATCGAGCCAGGTGCGTCTGCCGCTGCACATCCACGGCGAGGGTGCGATGGATTTCGAGCCGGAACTCGTAATGAACGGCACCGATCACTAATTTTCATTGATGGGACGATTGTGATCACTTCAACGCATCCTCAGCAATTTCTAACTTCGTAAACTAAGAATGGCGTTTAGTTATTAAAACAACCGCCATGAATTATCATGGAGGACCGAAAGATGCCGGAATATCAAGCTTTTGTAATTTACCCTTTGTTGATGTTGGCTAGTGTTCTAATACCAATTGCAATAGTAATTACTCTGATATTATTTTTTGTGAGTTATTTTGTAAAAAAGATCAATAGAACAATGGTCGGTTTAACGTTATTGATCTTGTTTGTACTTATTAATGTTGTGGCTTTCAGGTTGCCATCTACCCATAATCCATACGGTTGGATTAAAGGTATATATTGGACCGGATATTCCTTAATACGCGCTAATCGCCTGTCTGAAGCTAAACATGTGTTTGAAGATGCCCTGAGACTTCAGAATAAATACGAATCAACGTGGTATTTTCACGTACTACGTAATGGGGAAAGTGAGGGGATAGCAGAATTACCGATATCCGATGCTCTAATGGCTATTGACGGTGGTTCGATAAGTCCTGACGAGCTGCCTGTTTTGCTGGCTACCCAGTCGGAATCATCTATCCATTATATGATATATGAAGACGGCCCTGTGAAGACAATAGCAAATTATTTTGATGATGGCACATTACTTGTAGTTTTCTCTGATGGTAGTGAAAGTCAAATTGTCTTCTGGAATTGTCAGGAATGCTATGATGAATTAGTGGAAGCCGCTGCAAATGCTGATTTCCAATATCTGGATAATGTTGTCAGTGAGCATGTAACTCATCTGGAATATTTTTATATCACGGCAGGCGGAGAACGTATAAATGGTTGGTGGGAAGCTGGATCTTCTGAAGAGGTTCCACCATGGGCTTCGTTTAGTGCGGAAGTGACTGCCGTTGCGGAACAAGCATTACTAAACGGAGAAGTAATTACTATAGGTGAATACATGGAAAAATTACTCGAAAAAGAAGCCATATATGGCTCCGGTTCTATTACAGATTCTTACTGGTCGGAAGAGTATTTCAAAATAACCCACATGCTTTCAGAACACGATGCCTTTTGATGAATATCATGCAGGATAGCAGGACAAAGAAGAGATATATGGCCCCGGTTCATTTACAGACTCTAACTGGCCGGATTTGATTCAGCAGTTAGATTAGGTGACAATACCACCGTGATGACACAACGGACGTTCGAACACATCAAGACCATCTTTATAAATGATCCCGACTTCATGCCAATTTTTCTGCAGCCGTGTGGTCGCGACCATGTTATCGCACTCCAGACCTGGTGCGCGCATCTCATCGATGTGGATGCAGGAACTGCAAAAAGGGTTGACTATCCCGCGTGGGCATGGAATGTGAGCTCCGACATCGGTGACGAACCTGCTCTGAATATATATTTCGAGCGTCCACGGGTCCTGAAACGTTGTCCGCTGAACGTCGATACCGGAGAAGTGTCCGAAGGGGAGATAATCTCGGAGAAGTTGAAATTCCCGGCTCCCCATCCACCTAACCTTGTCTCGTACGATGGGATATGGTTTGCACATTCCGGGGAGCAGCATTCACTGGTTGCCGCTCATCACAGCAGGCTGACTGACCTGTGCGACGATATCTCGCGCATCGAACCGACCGATTTCTTCCTTACCGACCCGGACGGAAAGGTTTACCTTCACAGGTGGGACATCGGGCTGCTTGAGCCGCACCCGGTCGACCAGCCAACACTGGTTATCAATTACCGCACTATCGGATGCCGCGAACCGAGAGGAGTCGCCTTCGATAAGGATGGTGTGCTCTGGGTACTGGATGAAGCGGGACCGGTTTTGTTCGAAGTCAGAATGCCCTCACATGATGTCAAAACCCATAACCTTGTACCCCTCCATCGCGAATCCGACGATCTGAGCGACCCGTCTCCGTACCCGTGGCATTCATGCATATGGTGCAAGGGGCGGCTTGTCATCGGATGCTGCGATGCAGCGCGGATCGATATCCTCCGTCCCACTGCAGGATGACCATATGGGATCGTCCCCGTCTGAAAAAAGTCCACTGGTTTTTATCTCCGCAGGTGACATCTCCGGCGACATGCATGCCGCACACCTTGTCGACCGGATGAAAGAGGAGTGGTTGGGCCGTCACCCGGGCATCCCCATCAGGTTTGCAGCGGCAGGCGCGAGCCACCTTCAGGCTGCGGGATGCGATCTCTGGGAGGATTCGACCTTCTGGGGTGTTATGGGGATTTTCGAAGGCATCAAGATTCTGCCGAAACTGCTTCTGGCGAAAAGACGGTTAATCAAGCGAATAAACAGGGAAAAACCCGACCTGGTAATCGTTGTTGATTACCGGACGTTCAACCTGTCCCTGCTTAAGGAAATCCGTGATCGTCCCGACGGCACGAAACAGAAATCAGCTTACTATATCTCACCGGTGCTCTGGTGGACCCCGTCGGAGACCACCGAACACAAAGCGGTTGGTAAGGCTGTCGATCAGATCAGGAAAATTCCCGGTGCTGCGAAGAGGGGTGTCAGGGATCGATTCGAGGCGATGGCCGATCTTATCGACCTGGCGCTGGTGGCGTACCCGTTCAACCTCGATGCGTATGATCGCGCGGGAGTGAATTACAGGTACATCGGTCACCCCCTGGGCCAGATTGCTCAGAAGATGGCATCCGAAGGGAAGTATCTCCAGAAGTATGGAAAAATGATCGAGGGGAAACGGCTGGTATGCGTCGCGCCGGGAAGCCGTACGCACGAGCTACGATATCACCTGCCCGTACTGAGGGAGCTGCTTGAACGCCTGAACAAGCGATATCACGATCTCTGGTTCTACTGCCCTGTGCCGAGTCCGAAACTGGAGAAAATTATCAGGGATGGATTCGGGTTTGAGGCGAAGAAGATCACTTTTGTTCCCGATGACTGTTACGATCTCATGGCCGAGAGCGATCTATTGATCGTTAAGTCCGGGACGAGTGTCCAGCTAGCATTGTTGCTGGCTGTTCCTGCCGTTACGTTTTATAAGCTCACGAGTGAATGGATGGTCAAGCTCGGGAAACGTTTCTTCCAGAAGCTGCCGTTCATTGCGATGCCCAATTTATTAGCGAAACGTGAAGTTATCCCGGAACTGGTACAATCAAAATTTACGCTGCCCAATCTGTATGTCGCATGCACTGAATTACTCGATGATCCTGCTGTGGCGGGTCATATGCGGGCTGAACTCGCTGAACTTCGGAAATTAACGATGAAGGATGACCCGATCGGGGAAGCGTCGAGGAAGTTATGTGATTTATTGGAGCAACCCCCTGATTAGGACCCCATTCCCGTAGCACAGCACGGCAGTGCGTCCAACATTTAATACACAGTGGACCGCACTGCCGTGCTGTGCTACTGGGGGAAGGATTGGACGGCTGGACGCACTGCCGTGCTGTGCTACGGGATGTTCTAACTTATTTTGAGAATTCGGGAACAATATCATTTCGCATACGTCTGACGGATCGGGACAAGTTAAATCGGGAGCCATAGGGAGGCTCCACCGACATAAGGGATTAAGTGATCGTGGCAGTGACCGGAACCCCGTTATGGGAACCGAGATCACAAAACTAGGAGCAATGCCATGACCACTTACAACACAACAAACAACACCTCAGGATCGGTTCAATCCGAAAAATCGGGACTAATCAGGACGATCCTGGCGAAGTCACTCCTCGCACTTATCATCACAGTTCTTTTCCTCGCGAACATCGCCTGTTCGGGCGACAGTAATCCGGTTATCCCGGATGAAACCGACCTGTCCTCGGTAATAGAGGACACGGGCAGCCCGGAGCCGACACCCCTGGGACTTCTGGATGTAACCTTCGACCCCGCATCGGGCAGTCTTGAGTACACCGATGCAAGAAGCGCAGAGACATATATAAACGTCACACCGTTCCTCTGGGACGATTTCGTCACGATAACACTCACGAATTACGATGCGGTTACGAAGATCCTCGAATTCGAGATGGAGATCGAAAATCCGACGATTTACGACGCATACGATCCCCGGGTCCTCTTCCTCAGGACAGATCCAGACGCACCAGAGCTTGTAAACATCAACGACTACACTGAGCATTACAATGCGTACAGTTGTCATGAGATCAACCCGTTCAGGAGTTTCTGTAAGTTCGAGACGGGACGGATCTTCGCGGCAGGCACCTCGCACTCGGAGAATTTCGAAGTCCTGATTCAAGGTCCTCCGTATACTTTCGAACTGCTGATAATGGCGGCACTTCCCGGGAACACCGAGGAGTGCTACGAGATCGCAGGTCAGTGGAACACCGGACCTGTGAGCGCTGTGCAGTCGACCATTGTCTATGCAACAGTTTACGACCACCAGAACGATATCGACCAGGTGTACATGGACACGACAATCCTGACCGGCGGCACAACCCCAATGGTCAACATCGGTGGCGACCTTTTCATGAGCGCTGACATCTACAACACGCAGGGCCTGGTTCCCGGTGACTACTGGTTCAGGATTCACGCCGACAGCGCGAACACCACCTGGGATCTCATCGACATGGTCCTGATCGAAGTCCTGATCGATCCGTGGATCAAGGATGAGTTTCCGCTGACAACGGATTCATGCTCTATGGACATCGGCGTGATCTCTGATCCCGGAGGTCCGCGCGACAGCCAGATCCTGATCTCCGACTCAGGCACCGCGACAGGATCGTGCGACGCAATATCGGCCTACGATCCATACTATGCCGGAAGTAACCTGTACGTCCCATCGCTCAGCAACCTCGATCCTCCAAATCCTGATTACAATCCCTGGCCGGTGGTACGAATCGACGCTGCCAAGTCGGGAGCGTTCAGCATCACCAATGCCAATTACGATCCGTTCGAGATGATTTTGGGCCAGATGTACGATAACTACCAGGTCTGGAGTGTGTTCGACGCAGCTCCGCAGATTCACCTGAATCCGAGCCCTGACTCATCACGTTACACGAACATCACCGGTCCCAACCTGCATCCGCTGGCATTCCCAATTGATGTATGCGATGACTTCGACGGCGGACAGTACACTCTGTTCACCACTGCAGGCAACAATTGCATGAAGGACCTCCTGCTTGTCGGCACGATGCCTGACACATACACGCATGACAGGGTCAAGTACATCGGCAACCTTGACGCGTGGATCGGTTCAGGCGCAGGGCATGTCGATCCCGAGGCGGTAAAGGCAATCGATGTGTACGTGGTCGATCGCGAGGAATACTTCAGTGCGGTTGTTTACATCCTCGAAGAGTCCGGAACATCTTACCAGGTCGAGGTTTTCTCCGTGGGCGATACCGCTCCGGGTTGGGGATTCGACCTTGTCGAGCACTTACTGACCATCGAGATTCAGAACGACTTCGAGTACGACGGGCTGGATATCGAGCTTCTTCCGGCGAACCCGGATTACGACGAAAATCCAAGCAGCAACTTCCCGACACTCTGTGTTCTTTCGGAGATCCCCGACAATGCGGGAACAAGGGGACAGGTCGATCTCTTCAACGCTTACACGGGAGCTTATCTTGAAAATCTCGGATGGTATTTCGGTCCCGATCCGCTTTTCAAGAACTGCGAAATGCATTACCTTGACGTTGACGATGACAACTGGGAGATACATGTAACATGGAAGGGTCCAAATGGCGTGCCTATGGCTACAGTTTTCACTCACACATGAGCAAAGTCACAGGAATGATGGATTAATACCGGTCCCGAGCATCAGGGACCGGTATTTTATTTATTTGCATTAAGTCTGATGGTATAATTTAATCAGGATTGATAGAATTATTACCGTGTAGAGCATCCGGGAGTGGCCAGATGAAACCCCGAATCCATTTCTGCCTGTTTTTACTGTTGTTCCTGCTGGTAATTGGATGTAAATCTGGTGTGAGCCTGATTACAGGGAATATCACCGGACCACTGATTCTGGCTGAAAACTCCTCTGCCGAATTCAGCATTAATGTTACAGGGGACACAAGTATCACGTACCAGTGGGTGTGCGTACCTGCATCGGCAGGATCGTTCGAGAACTGGGATTCGGCAATAACTACCTTCCACGCGGGAAATGTCAGCGAAACTTCCGAGGTCTCAATCAGCGTGACAGTGACATCCGACAGCTCCGGGCCTGTTGTGAAGTCACTCGATATAGAAATCAGAAACACCGCGGACCTCGGTGTGAGCGGAATCGACGGGCCGTCGGAAATGCCCGAGTTCGGTACATCCACCTTCACAGTGGAAATCAGCGGTGGGATCGATTATTCGTACTTGTGGACTTTTGATCCTGAGACATCGGGAACCCTTACGAATGAGACATCACCATCAGTCTGGTTCAGTGCTGACGAGGTCAGAACTGACACTCCGGTCCGTCTGAGCGTCGATGTCAGCACAGACGATTACGGTCCGGTGACGGTCACACATGATCTGGTGATTCTGGACATGGATTATCTCACGGTGACCGGTATCGAAGGACAGGATGCAATCTACGATGGTTTTCCGAATGAATACAGTGTAACTGTTGGCGGAGATTCGGGGATTCAGGTTGCATGGGAGTGTGATCCAGCCTGGGCGGGTGACTTCACGTCGCTGGATCCATTTACAGTTGAATTCGTTCCGGTTGAACTTGAGTCGGATATGTATGTAACCCTGACCGCTACTGCGAGTTCTGATAATTATTCATCGTTGTCGCGAAGCCTTGAAATTCTTGTGAGAAACCAGCCTGAGCACCTGTGGGCTTTTGCGTTCCGCGGGCCCGGCTCGGGATCCTGTGAGGATATCGCAACCGACAGCATGGGGAATGTGTACGTCACCGGGAACTGCCGGGGTCTGGATGATATTGATCCGAAGTCCGGTTATGTGCCACTGGATCCGATAGGAAATACTGACGTGTTTCTCATCAAGTACAGTCCCGATGCCGACCTTGAATGGGGCCTGATATGGGGGAATACCACCGCTGATAACGCAGCTTCGCTGGTGGTTGATGGAAATGACAATATCTACGTGACAGGATATTATTATAACACGGTTGATATTAATCCCGATCCCCTCGAAGTTGAAGAACGGACTTCAAGCGGAGAGCAGGACTGTTACGTAGTAAAATTCGATCAGTCAGGTAATTTTCAGTGGGTACAGACTTTAGGGGGGGTGTACAAAGATATCGGTTTGGCGATTGAAGTGGATACAGCGGGAAATGTCTATGTGCTTGGAAGTTACGAGGGAACTGTTGACTTCGATCCGGGTCCGGGTGTAATTGGGTTTTCAGCATATGGAGAGGATCTGTTCCTGACAAAATACAGTCCGGACGGTCAATATCTCTGGACAGGAACATGGACAGGGTCTGAATACACAGGCGATTCAGGACTGACGGTAAGTGATACCGGGCGGATCCATGTGTGTGGCGAATTCAACCAGGAAATCGACCTGAATCCGGCACCTGGCTCATCGAATATCGACCTTCGTTATGCCAGCGGTAACCGTGATGCATTCTTAACCACACTGGACCTCGATGGGAACTATATTCAGGGCTTCACCTTGGGTCTGGACGGCCATGTTTATGCACTGGATGCATACAGTGATAATGTTGGAAATATCTATCTGGGTGGAATGTATCAGGGCACAGTCGACTTCGATCCGGGACCGGGGATCGTAACTCGCACGAACTCAGGCAGCGATTCTGACTGCTACATTGTTAAATTTGATCCCACAGGAAATTTTGTCTGGTTGAACTCTTGGGGTGGGATCACCTATGACCGTGTAAATGCGATTACAGGAACTGGCACTGACAGGATTTATTCAACGGGATTTGTTCAGCTGGATGTAGACTTCGATCCCGGCGACAGCGTGGATCTGTTTAATATCGAGGGTGACAATTCTGACGCTTTCCTGAGCTGTTTCAATTCGGATGGGACCTACCTGTGGAATGTACTTCTTGGTGGCGACGACACTGATAAGGGTCTGGCAACCTGCGTTGATACTGCAGGCGATGTCTACTTCGGCGGGTACTTTCGGGACCAGATTGATCTCAATATTGGCCCTGCTGTCTCGGAACGCACGAGCTCAGGGACATCCGACGGTTATATCGTGAAGGTCGATCCCCATTAGAATGAAAAATAACCCCCCGGGGAGACCGGGGGATCTGTATTAACCAGCCCTGGGGGGGGACTTTTCCTTAATCTTCACAGAGCAGGATGCAGAAGTAATCATCCCAGTAGTTCCCATTGAAACTATATACCTCTACCTCTATCTGAACTGACGTCCTATCCGGCACGTAGAACCAGACTGCAGGATTTGCGTCGGGATTTACATCCTCCGCGACATCCCACCCGTCACGCCAGTAAACGTGCAGGTCAAGGTCATCGATCAACGGTCCTCCGGATGCCATCACTACGTAATACCCACGGTTGAGTGTCATTTCATAGGTGCGCGTTCCGTCGATTTCGCTCACATCGTCCATGATCGGGTCGAGATTTCGTGACCACGCGTAATCGTACAGGTACGCGAGCTTGTCCTCGACTATATCCCTGCGCTCGGAACGTGACCAGTCATCATCCCACCTGTCGTGGCCGAAGTATGAATCCTCATCCCAGTCATTCCAGTATTCGTCCCAGTCATAACCTCGCTCATCCCAGTCATTCCAGTAATATTCGTCATCCCAGTAATTGTCATCGTCGTCCCAGTAGTAATCATCCCGGTAACGGTCGTCATAATAGTTGTCATCATCATAGTACCAGTCGTCATCGCAGCGGTCCCTGTACGGATTTCGGCCCCAGTCGTCGTCATCGCGATCCCGCCCGCGCCAGTTATCGTTATAATCAGGCACTCGTGCGAGGACAAAACAGAATTCACCGCGTTCCTGCCATCCGTCGTACTCGAATACTTCAAGGACAAACTCGACGTCCTGCCAGTCGCGGATGTAGAAATTAACTATCGGGTAATTGTCGACGAGGAAATCGCTTCCGAGCTCGTATCCGCGATCATCGTAGACGATCATGTCCAGGTCGGCGATGTCCTGTCCACCTTCAGCGTACGCCTCATACTCCCCGGGAGCCAGTTCGATAAAAATGCTCCTGCTCTCGTTGACGGACTCCACACCGGCTTCGATAACATCATAATCAAGGCTTTCCGCGTAATCGATCCATTCGTCCAGCTTGTCGTAGATGTAATCACCGGAATCCCAGCCGTTATGCCAACCGTTATCCCAGCCACGGCCATGGCCATTACCCCGTCCGTTGTTCCTGCCGTGATCCCTGTCGCGGTAGTCTGCAGACGCAGGCAGTGCCAGAAGGAATGTAAGAAGAATGAGAATTGATGTCATGGTTAAGGTGCGCATGGTTCTGCTCCTTTTACGACCCACCCGTGCTCGATTAAAGGAGCGAGGAAACATAAAACCCGGGTCTCAACCCGGGCATTTTCGGTTTTCAGGCTTATTACCGGACTTACAGCGGGAACCTATTCCTCTCCTGCGAAGAGGATGCAGAACAGGCCTTCATCGGTGCGGCGCTCCCACTCCTCAACCCAGACCTCGACAACAATCGTTTCTGAGCGCCTGAGCTCGAACTCGAGCATCGGGTAGTTATCATCGAGAAGGTCCTCGGCGAACGAATCGTCCCCTTCATCGTATTCGTCCTCGTACCATGCGGCCATGTCGAGGTTCACGATACCGATTCCACCCTCGGCAACAATTACGTACTCACCGCGATCGAGGTCGATGGTGTAAGTGATGTAGGTTTCGTTATCGATTTCATCGATGGCCCAGTCGATGACCTCGTAGCCCTGGTTCTCTGCTTCGTCCCACCATTCATCGAGTACGTCCTCGATGTATTCCTCT
>JAUWTM010000130.1 GCA_030614715.1 Planctomycetota bacterium | reverse complement strand
ATTGATATTGGGATGTGGAGGACATCCGCTAACGTCAGCAATTACGTGCAGGACCATATTGATAATCCAGCGACAAATTTCGGGTGGATTATCAACCATGATTCCGTGTTTGGGTACACGAGAGTGTTTACCTCTACAAATAGTCTGCGTGACGCGACTGGGGCGGGATTTGCACCAAGGCTGCTTATTAAAATTGAAACACCGGTGCAATTGACAACCGAGAGTGTTGGTGTTGGTTTACCACCTAATGATGAGCTTTTATCATTACTCGGGACAGTCCAGTTGTACTACATATCCCTTGGCTCGACATGGCCTCCAGAATGGGAAATTGGTGTTAATTAATAATCAGGTAACCCCTTCTTAAAGGGTCATGGAATAACCAGATATCTGTAGATTATTTACCTGAGTCAGCTTTGATTTTCCTCACCGGGTCTCTTGCGCAACTTGCTGAAAATTGCTGCGATATTGAATCCAAGTCCCAGCATCGCCGGGACAGCGAGGACCAGAAGTTCGAGAAAATCGTATTTCGTCGACATGTCCAGGCCTTCGTCACTCACGAGCAACCAGCCTGCTGTTGGCGCAATGATGAGGATGATGACGATCCACGCGATGTTTTTGATAATTGACCGGGATACACTTGCACGCGTCTGACGTCCACCGGAATCCTTGATGATCTCGAGAACCGGACCGACAAGGGTGTCTGCATCGTGGTCACTCCAGCGCGAGTTAATCAACAGCTGCCTGAAATCAGCCGCCTCTCCTTCGTCGTTAATGTTCCACTCGCACTTCATTAACAGGGATTCAACGAGCGCCGTGTAATATTGGGCACGGACATGAGGCCAGCCGTCCGTAACAAGAGCCCTGACAACCTCCGACTTCGGTCTGCTGATCAGGTCACGAGCGATGTCACTAAAAATCTTCTTTTCAGATCCCTCTTTAACCGCACTTCCTGCTTTAAGGACGTCAACTGAAGCTCGTACGAACCATGCCTTTTCTTTAACCTTCAATTTGCCCGTCAGGTGATATGATAGGCCGATTATGATCCCGAGGAGCGAAAAAATTAGAATGATGGGTATGATCACCCATTCGGGAGGTTGAGATTCACTCCCGATCGAGCTCAGAACTGATCCCAGGGAAAGCGAGATAGCAATCAGAACAAGCCAGAGCATCACGAGGATAGCGGATAAGCCCATGCGGTTCCTCCTGATCCTCCCGATCGCTCCCGATTCTTCCCTTGTAAGCTCAGTGGTCATACAATGTGAGTTAAGATATTGGATTGCCGATAATAATACCAAGGCAGGCTGCGCTAATCCGCTGGAAATCGTCAGAACTGGACATTTTGATACAGGAACATTAACGTGATGCATCAGACTATACCAGTTAGAGCGTAGTTGAGTATTGTTCAAACTGAGGAAACCCATGAAACTCGGACACATTGAAATTTTCGCCACGGACGTGGAAAAGTCACTTGAATTCTATCGCGACATACTAGGTTTCGAGGTGGTCGCTATCCAGGGGGAGAATTTCGCATGGCTGAAGGCGGGAGAGATGGAATTCCTCATCCGTCCAAGGCAGAACACACTTCCTGAGTCAGGGGAAAGGTACCAGCATACACCGATTGGTCTTTGCCTTTATACCGATGATCTTAAAGGTAAAATGGAGGCTTTGAAATCGAATGGACTTGAATTCCGCGGCGACGACGGGTCTCCAGACTGCCCGACCTTTCGCGATCCGGATGGCAACTGGTTCCAGCTTGTTGATCCGGGTGAGCACCAGTAGCCCGGAATCCACCAAATTATTTAAAAATAAACAAAGCCCCTCGACAAACTGTCAGAGGGGCGTATTTTTTACTCTGTCAGGCAAGAAAGGACTTGAAACCTCAACATACTGTGTTGGAAGCCATTGCTCTACCGATTGAACTACTAACCCGGGTTCCATTCGATGTAACTTGACCCGTTTTACTACGAACGTGATTAAGTATGATCGATTAAGAACTTTGAATGCATATCAATTACCGATAACTGATTGCATTTTGAGGTTATGCCGGACGCTGGCTTAAACGGGCCAATGACAATCGGTACACTCATACCTTGTGACGTAACCTGAATATTCTGTATGACAGGCAACGCAATCGGCCCGAACAGGCGGGTAGTCCCTTCTTGGAATACCACTGTGGCAACTAATACAACGAACATGGTTCGGCCGCGGTCTGTGAATCCTGTGAATTCCCGGCAATTCATGACAAACCAGGCAATTATCCCGCGTTGGATACAAGTTTCCGTGAATGGTGTGGCAAATACCACAACTTTGACCACTATGCTGGGCATGAATATCCATTTCATCAACAACTTCACTGGCTACCCTGGGCGTTGCTTCAACACCGGGCTCAGAAGCCATAACCGGGTTTTGAATCAAGTTGCCTCCATCATCACCAGAACATGATGATGCAAAGCCTATCAACATTAACCCGATAACCACCATAATAATCGAATGAATAGAATACCGTTGTTTCATCTGGACCCCCTTGGATGAAAGCATTTTTGTTTATAGCCTTATATAGTAGAATGAAACATCTTGATTGTCAAGGTGTGAATCGTACACTGATGCCGGCGTTTGGATTAACTTTGTCCTTGTGCTCATGCAGATTTGACATTTGCACCAGAATAGCCAGCTATAAAAAGCCAGTTGTACTTTTATCAATCTCAAACTGTTGCGCAGGTTTAGAGTGAGGACGTGGTAGCTGTTCCAGAAATTTTGTTACAATCATTCCATTCACAATTCCCTGTTTTAGATCGTGCAGGCATGTCGAAATCACTACAAATGAAACGCGAATTAAACATCGGATGGACAGCCACAATTCTCAGCACGATCGTAGCGTCCTGGTGGGCTTTCTGGGGAGCGAATGAAAACTTTCACGAAGGCTGGTGGGTGCCTGAGCTGCACATTCGTCTCCTTGGTACACTTGCCTATCTTGCACCGATGTTGATCTCAATGGGACTGGCGGTAATTTCGATCTGGCGTCCGAAGGTCGGAGCGGTCCTGATGTTCCTGTTTGGACTTTTCTTCACTGGATTCATCATTTACCAGCGCTGGGGAGCAATCGATCTTAGAATCATCCTTGGCTGGGCACCTGTTACTATCATGGTGATTGGTCTGGGAGCATTGTGGTGGTTCGGGGTACCCAGGCCGGTTAAACTTGCATACGCAATTGCCATAGGACTTCCCCTGCTGATCGCAATCGGGTTTTCAGTGGAACCGGCAATACGGGTGTCCCAGAGGGTAGATGATGGCATTACCTCCGAAAGGCTGGTATCGGGTAATGGAGTGGAACTGATCTGGGCACCCGAAGGACCCGGATGGGTTCGTGATCAGCAGGATTCTGTTGACTGGGACGAAGCCATGGACCTCGCGTCGCGCCTGAGTGAAGATGGCACGCAGTTAATGGATGAACCGTTGAATTTCTGGAGGTTGCCCACAATCGATGAAGCAGTCCGGTCTTTAACCCGCGGAGGGGAAAATGCCGGGGGTGAGTGGGACACTGAACAGGAAAGGGCAACATACAGAATTCAGCCGGACCAGGAATCTCCATTGTGGCGGGTGTGGGCTGAAACAATTTACTGGTGGACGTCCACCGAAGCCGGTCCGGATCGGGCTTATCGCATTGTTTGCAATGGTCAGGTCCACGCATTGCGCAGAGACCTGAATATGGGCACACTTGGGTTCAGGGCAGTCCGCGAGCCGGGTATAACCGACACAGATGATCCCTCGTGAGGAATTACACTAGACAGGAAGATCAGTATTAGATGCAAAAAAACCCTCCTCTGGAGTTGAGAAGGGTTCGTTTATCGGGCTGGTAGGCCAGGAAGGACTTGAACCCTCAGCCTTCGGTTTTGGAGACCGACGCTCTACCAGTTGAGCTACTGGCCTTAGTTGCCGGGCATCAGAATTTACGATTTTTTAACCGTTTCGTCAAGCCCGTGAGCCATTATTAATATCGTGGGGTCGGCGTCAGGGTTGCATTTGAGTTTGCATTATTAATATTACATGTATATATTTTTCAGATATTGGAAGGGATGAGTCTGGGGTGCTAGGGAATTCTCATTCGACTGGAGGTGTTTCAAATCGCAGAGAACAAGACCCATATTGAGATTCTGAAACAGGGTGTCGAGGTCTGGAATAAGTGGAGAGAAGAGAATCCGGATATCCGGCCTGGTCTTGAGAAAGCAGATCTCGAAAGTGCGGACCTCAGTGAAGCGAACTTTAGCAGGGCGGACCTTTTCAATGCGGACCTTACTGAAGCGAACCTTAGTAGGGCGAACCTTAACGGGGCAAACCTTTTTAAAGCGAACGTCAGAAGAGCAGACCTACGAAATGCGGATCTTACACACGCATACCTTCATGATGCGAATTTCAGTGATGCAAACCTTAGTAAAGCTAGTCTTAGCGGAGCGCATCTCCTAAATACACAATTCTGGAATACATTAATCAAAGGCGCAGATCTAAGTAATGCATACATTAGATTAGCTAATTTCCAGAGAGCAAACCTAGCTGGAGCAGACTTATCAAACTCAGACTTAAGGGATGTGACCTTCAGTGAGGTAGTCTTCAGAGATGTGGATTTCACAGATTCAGATTTTGGTAGTACAGTATTATGCGATGTTGATTTGAGCAATGTAAAAGGGCTTGAAACTGTTCAACATTTAGGCCCATCATCCATAGGCATCGATACAATTTACAAATCCAGAGGTCAAATTCCTGAAGTATTTCTCCGTGGTGCAGGTGTTCCGGAAATCTTCATCGAATACATGCACTCGCTTGTCAATGAAAATCCGATCCAGTTCTATTCGTGCTTTATCTCCTACGGTGACTGTGATAGACCATTTGTCGATAGGTTATATGCCGACCTGCAGGCGAAGGGCATCAGGACATGGTACTGGCAAGAGGATCACACTGTCGGGGCAAAAACATGGAGGGAAATCGACACGAAAATTAATCTCTACGATAAACTCGTTGTCGTTTGCTCGAAAGAAGCCCTATCCAGAGAACCTGTGATCAAAGAAATCGAGCGCGCCCTGGGCCGAGAAACCAGCGAGGGAACGGAAATTCTCTTCCCGATAATGATCGATAATTACATCATCGATGAATGGGATCACTACCTGAAACCGGAACTCACCAACCGGAACATCGGTGACTTTCGCGACTGGGACAAGGATCCAAGTAAGTACCAGGAAACGCTGAAACGTCTGATGAAGGGTCTCGGTAAGAAGGATATTGATTAATTACCTGGCACGGTCGGGACGACCGTGAGACCGGTAATCATGCGCGTGACGCGCATGCTACAAAACGTAATCATGCGCGAGACGCACATGCTACTCACAGTTCCGCAGATGGGCAGAGGTGGGAGAGTGTGCAGTCGGGGCATCTTGGTTTCTGGGATTTGCAGATAGCGCGTCCGTGACGGATCAGGTAAACGTGGAAGCGATATTTCAGCTCGTCGGGCGTGATCTCCATCAGTACGGAAAAAACCTGATCGGGAGTGGACTTTTCGGTCGTGAGACCCAGACGTCGGGACAGCCTGTGGACGTGTGTGTCGACCGGTATGACAGGTTTGCCGTAAGAGAAGACCATCACGCATGCGGCGGTTTTCATTCCTACCGACGGGAATCTGGTGAGTTCGTTGAGGGCTTCATTGAGTGGGAGTTTCGCGATTGGATCGAGGGTGAACTTCCCGTATCTCGATTTAATCTCCTTCAGAATTGCCTTGATTGCCTTCGACTTGTTGTGAGCGAGGCCGCCGACACGTATTGCGTCCTCAATTTTCTTCACCGGGGCTTTAATGACATCGTCCCACGTCGGGAATTTATCTTTGAGGTTGTTGAAGGCACGATCGCGGTTGACGTCGTTGGTATTCTGGCTCAGCACGGTGACGATCAGCTCAGTGACACCATCGAGCTTACTAAACGGCTTGAACGGACCGTAGAGCTTGTCGAGTTGACGGTCGATAGACTGAATGAAATAAGGTGTACCGTTGGGTCCGACATATTTTTCAATGTTTTGTTGCTTCATTGAGGTTGAATTGTAGCAGAAGAGGGGGGATGTTGGCAGAAGGAAACTAAGTGCACGCTCCCTTACGGTCGCGTTTCTGAAAGAGCCGTTTCAGCTATGGCATCGAGAAATGGGTTGTAGGCACCTGACGGGTCCCATTCGGACCGGAGCCAACTGGTGAAATCGAGAAGGTCGGATGAGCCGGTGTCGATCACACGATTGTAAAGCTCGACAAGCCATGGCAGGTTTGCGGGAACATCGAAATTTCCGTAAAGGACCCTCGCACCGGGGAGGTCACCGTTGAGAGCCAGTGACACTATGTATTCCATCTGGAAATTGATGCTGAACGGCCACGTTTCAAGCGCCTCTCCAATGTAAATCTCCCAGCCGTCCTCACCCGCCAGATGCATCGTCATTGCCAGGTTGTATTGAGTCATGTAATCAAGCGGGAAAATTTCGTATCGATCTCTGGACCGTTCCAGAATTTCGGTCAGGACCTCGCCAGGATCCGGATCGGTTGGCCCGAGTGCCATTGGCGCACGTTGCGCAAGCCTTACGTAATTTACTACCACGGCCATGTCATAGGGAGCGGTGAGAAGTCCTGTCGCGGCAGCATCTGCGGCTTCACTGAAGTTGCCCTCAATCTCATGTGCCGAGGACATAAGAAGGTGGGCGTTGGTCTCGTACGGGTTCATCTCAATGGCTTTATCGGCAAACCGGAGAGCCTGGTCGGTTTCGCCGCGATTCAAGGCGACGTACCCCAGGCTGGCCAGCAGACTTGCAGTTTCAGCGTGTGCAAGCAGCCGCGATATCGACCGGTACTCGTCCAGTGACCCGGGAATGTCGATTTCCAACTCCTCAAGAATTTCAAGCCCGCCGGACAGGAGGATTCCCTTGATCGCCCAGAATTCAGCGTCGTCGTAACGTCCGATAGTTAACCCAAGCGATGGCAGCTCGGGCCATGTAAACGTCACGCCCGGGATTTCGCCGGGGATACGCTCCATGATCTCGATGCCAAGATCGATCTCTCCCCGGGCGATCTCCAGTTGAGCCCTCGCCTGCAGGACGGTGGGATCGTAAAAATCGGCAAAAGGATCGTCGATTGTTGTGGGCAGGTTTGGCAGCCGTTCGACTGCGGACTCAGCCTCGACAAAGTCACGGTTGAGAATCGCACGATCGAAGGTCGCGAGCATGTCACGTGTGTCGAGGGTGTTACGCTCCCCCAAGACCCTCTCTATTTCCGCAGCCCGTTCGAAATCACCAAGTGACAGCGAGATCTGCCAGAGATTCCAGAGCGCAGTTGAATTGCCGCCCGGAAATGTCAGGTCGATGTCCTCGAAGTCCCGCCTTGCTTCAGTCAGACGGTTCATGGACACGTAGCAAATTCCCCGGAGCTCCAGCGCACCCGTATTGTATGATGTTGGACGCAGTTCGTTCAGGATTTGCAGGGTCTCATCGAAGCGTCCGAGACGGCAGTAAATAAAAGCCTCTATGTACCGGGTCCAGAATTGATCGCGCTGAGGATGTTCCTTAAGGATATCGAGCAGCTCGAATGCAGCAATGTAATCGCGGTCGTTGATCGCTGCTACGAGTGCATAAGAAACTTCGTATGCGCTTTCCCACCGGTCCTCTTCGGTCTCATTCGCAATCGGCTCACGTCCGAGAAGTTCATCGAGCCTGTCGCCGACATCAGCCTGCTGTGCTGAACAACCGATCAGGGCCAGGATCAGGACAAGGAGTATTTGAGTAACTATGCGATGCATTTGGACTTACAAACCGAAGTGTTCCTGCAACCGGAGTGCGAAGTCTGCCAGCGCCGGGTCAGCTTTGACTACCGCTTCCGTTTCGATGGCGCGTACCCATGTCGCGTACGGTGATCCTGCCGGGAATGTTGATGTGATGAGATTTTCTGCGCTTTCCACGTCACCGGACCTGGCCATCCAGTACGCATAGCGGATGAATGCGTCGGGTGACGCACCCGGCATTGCTGTAACGGCTTCATACAGGTTGAGCGCGGTGTCGATATCGCCATTGTATCCGGTCAGTTCAGCACGTGCGTACCTGTAAAAGGAATTATCCGGGTACCTTTCTTCCCAGTGTGCGAGGTAGTTACCAAGATCCAGCAGGACCGCGTCCTCGTCCCACTCGATTTCGGAATCCGCAGGGAGAAGCGGTGCGAACTGGATCATCCTCAGACGGGTCCGTATATCCGATAGCTGTGACCACCTGAGGGCTTCCACCAGGTTCTCGAAAGCAAGGGGCATCTCGCCCTGGTACATTTCCACAGCCGCGAGCTGTAAATGGGCAACGTAATCGTACGGATTCAATGTCCTGGCACGGATTGCGTGAAGACGTGCCATGATTGGATGGTCACGTCCAAGTTCGAGAGCGCTCGCGGAATCGAGCAGACTTCCAACCTCGATTGGCCGGTCTGTATCAGGTGGAATTACCTCGAACGGGTTTTCAAGCCATGCGGCAGCGTCAAGATCCTCGAAAAATCCCTCCAGACGGGATTCGAAGCCCACATAATCCTCTTTAACCGTATCGATTCTGAGGAGAAGCTGGGCAATACTTGTATCGAAACCATTTTCAGCAAGGTAGGTTTCACCGGTTTCAATCGCTTCGTCGTAGCTGGCATTGAGAATGTCAGCGTACATGTCGGCGTACGCTACACGTGCAATGTTGCTCACAGTTCCCGACAGGTTCACGAACTGTGAACTGACAAGCTGTAGTGCGTCGGGATTTTCAGTCTTTATCAGATCGTGAAGTATTACCTGCGTGGTTACCGGATGATCAGGCCGGGCAAAAATCTGATCGCGCATGTTCGTTGAAAGTTCCCAGTCACCGGTAGCGTCGGCGAGAAGCGCGACCGCGAACATGATATCGGGTGACGGTTCGTCCGCCTGACTTTCGAGAACAGCCCGGTAGTCGCGTAACGCATCCTCGTAACGTGCCATTCCCCATAATACGTCCGCACGCAGCAGGAGGAGGTCGGTACGTGAGGTGTCTATCTGGTAGGGAAGAAGCGACAGGAAGGCTTCATCAAGCCTGCCGAGTTCGTACAGATAAATAGCGCGCACCTGTCCGGCTTCGAGACCGGTCACGACTCCCATCTCGACACCTCGCTCGAGAAGTGCCATAGCCATTTCAGGGCCGTCTGACTGGTAGATGGTTTCGACACCGAACCAGAGGTCCTCCGGTGAGACAGTGGACCAGTCGAGGGATTCACCGGCTACAGAATCCTCGGTCCCAACAACAGACTGGGAGTCTGAGCTGCTACCTGACGAGTTGCCGGGGTCGCACGCCGGGATGACTGCCACAAGGAGCAGAACCAGAACCGGATACAGGAATTTTTTTTGATCGATCATGCTGTCAGGGAGATTATAACCGCTTACACGGGCCTTTGTCGCACACAAAGAAGTCTGCCCTGTAAGACAATCGAAAAAAATAAAGGTTGAGTTTTAACCGTCTAGAGGATAGGCGGCCAGGTGCTTGGGTCGGAAAAGATAACACCGGGTCCGGGTTTGTAGACGCGAACAACGTTGTCCTCAGTGATGGCGAATGTTGAAAGACGTCCGTAGGAGCGTTCGGGTCTGGGGTAGGCGATGATGGTATATCTTGGTGTTCCGGTAAGGTTGGCTGCCGTTGTAGTTACTTCCAGCGAGTAATCGTGGATCAGGCTGTCCGCTGTCACCTCTCTCTGGATCAGGTGAGCGTCCTTCAGCTCCTGGAAGTCAGCGTAGTTTCCTGTCTGGCTGGAAAGGGCGTAGTCGGTCATGACCGAGCCGATGGTCCTGAGTTTCCTCGAGGCTTCAGCCATGACCAGTCTGGTCCGCTGTGTGAGCAGCTGGGGAATGAATAGTGCCAGCAGTATCGATATGATGCTGACAACATACACCAGCTCCAGCAACGTGTAGCCGGACTCGGTTTTTGACCGGTTAAACATGCGATACGTACCAGCCTTGCCCTGCATCTTCACGGTAATCCTGAAACTCGGTAATAAAAACTAATGCAAAAACCTATCGGTAATCGTCCGGACAGCGATGCAGATCAGGTGCACAAAACCACCCGGGACGATAATCGACCTTAGGGCTCTACTAACCTAGTACCATATTTAAGCCTGCGTGTAAATATCTAAACCCTAAAATCAGGTCAATCATTAACTAGGGTTAAATGTTCAATTGTTCTGTTTATCTCTCAAAACAGCCCGTGCTGTCTCCGTTACAACGCCTGCGAGTAGTATTAATAGAGATAAAGAACTTAACCACACCGCCAGGCGAAAATCCTGTGAAACGTACTTAAACTCTACTGTATGACGTCCTGGTAGGAGCTTAATCGCACGGTACGCCATGTTCGCACGGTAGATTTCAGTTTCTTCACCGTCAACGTATGCATGCCAATCGGTGGAATACGAATCAGCGAGTACAAACCATCCGTGCCAATCATCGGGCAGCACCAAATCAAATTCAAGGTACTGAGGAGTCTCGTCATTTAATGAGATGCTATTTAAATGAAAATCATTAGGTTCGGGATACGTAACAGGCCACGGAATTCTATCTATCTCATGATGGGGCATGTCGATGGTAACACTCACAGTCTCGTCTCTCATAAAATTAAGATGTTCCAATGCCTCATCGAAATCTCTGGCAGGCCTGTCCTTATAAGCCAGATACCATCGAGGTGCGGCGTTCTCTCTCTCGTACAGGCTCAAAGCACCATCGTGATAAAGGCTCCACTCCGATGCAATTTCAGGGTCCAGCTGTGACAGGAGGTCGGGATCGTCAGTGATGATGTACTTAACCGCCATTGCGTCAAGGATGGGGGATGTCCATGACTCCGGTTCGGTCAGAGGAAGCGCGAGACCGTTGAATGCGATCGAGTTCTCCTCCAGTGCCTTGAGAACGTTCCATTGGCCTTCGAGGATTAACGAATCATACCCCTGGGAATCGAGTACTCCAGCCCACATCGGGAGATTGCCGCCGAAAGTGAGTGGACTGTCGAGACTCGCTGCGTGGGTGAGTGAGTCACTTGAATACCTTATGACACGGTACATGTTCGTATCGGGAAGAGCCTGTATCGATGGTGTTTCAGGCATGACAGGTACTCTCGGGAATATCGGGTACTGGTAAATGTGTCCGATTACCCCCGCGACCGTGATAGCCAGCGGCAGTATGAAACCACCCAGAAGCATCCGATATTTTCCTGATATCAGCGCGATCGCCGGGAGAATTATTCCGATAATTCCAGTTACTAATAGGACTATCGCCAGCGAGGTTTGTTCCAGTTCCCAGCGTGAATCGGGATTGGTAATTGCCTTTGATGTCAGTTCCAATGCGTAGATCGCGACCGCCATAATGCTTAAAACGATGAAAACGGTCGGAAGTGCGCGACTCAGCCTGAAGTCTGGATCGAGGAAACCGTTGATGCCCTTTGCCGCGAGCAGGAAGCATAGAAGCTGCACTGGAACGTACGGCACAAACGGGGATATCCCAAGTCCGGGAATGTACTGCGCAACCCGTGTGAAAATGGGTCCGAAGGCAAGCAGTCCGAAAATTATCAAAAGGGCGATGTACCCGTTGCGGTCTGGTGGCGAGTTTATCCGTATCAGCCCAAGGAGTGCCAGAAGAAGTACGATAAAACCGACGTATTTATGCTTGAATTCGAGCTCCCTTGAGAAGGTGGGCACGACAATATCGGATATTTTATCGACTGTCGATCTTTGAGGGGTGTCTGTATTTGAATTAGTAACACCGCTCGATGGCAATATCTCCTTTTGCGTTCCAGGCTCGCGACTTGTCTGCTCCATGTACTTCCACGTTGTGTAATTCTGGATCGATGAGATAAAACCGCCCATTACGAATGCCAGGAGCAGGACAGCGAGTCGTGGACCCCAGAAGGAAACAGATTTTTTCCGGACGATCCAGAACACGATCCGGTACAGTGCGAGGAAGTAAATGACAGGAACGACAAACGCTGGATGTCCGGCCGCCAGCATCATTCCGAACGGAAGCGAGAACCAGAAGAGCGTTGTCCATGACGGGCGCTCATCTAATGCATCCGATGCCATCATCAGCCACGGCACGTACATCACGCTCGACATCTGGAACGGCAGCAGCGGCATGTAATGGCCCGATGTCAGGTAGAGGGCGGAGCCTGCAAGCGATGATACAGGTTGTAATCGTTTGCGACGGAGGAAGAAATACCATCCAAGACCTCCCAGCCACCATGTAAGAAAGGTCAGGACCGTGTAGATATGCTGAACGGGTGCCGTCAGGAGGGCAGTCAACAGCGGCGGGTGTGTGATCGGGACCAGATGGTTCGCGTAGAGGGGTGCGCCGCAGAATGAGTATGGATTCCAGTGCGGCCATCGACCGGCCTGAAGTTCAGTTTT
>JAUWTM010000179.1 GCA_030614715.1 Planctomycetota bacterium | reverse complement strand
CAGAGCGATCCCAGGATACCGATTATGAGCCCAGCCAGTGCAGCCCTTGCTGCAAAATGCAGTTTCAGGAATTCGAAAAAGTCCTGCGTCCAGTACAGGACCCTGATGTATGCTATCCCCGCGATCGCGGCGAAGCCTCCGAGTATCATGTAGAATAGAATTTCAAGGTTACTTTCATAGGAGTATTCGGGCACGACAAAAGAAGGGACGTCCCCGAAGTACATTCTTCCTATTACCGATCCGCTGACCGTTGCCAGTACGATTGACGCGAAGCTCCTCAGGGATGAACCGTGCAGGATTACCTCCATCGCAAAGATAACTCCAGCGATCGGTGCGTTGAATGTTGCAGCGATACCTGCCCCGGCACCGCATGCAACCAGCCACTTACGCCGCTCCTTCGACATCCTCAGAAGGCTTGCGGTAACCGAGCCTATAGCAGCCCCGATCTGGACAATCGGACCCTCACGTCCGGCCGAACCGCCAAAACCGATGCATATCGAGCTTGCGAGGGTCTTAACCACCGCGACCCGTCCCCTGATCCTCGCACGCCGGAGCGCGACGGCCTCCATCACGTGCGAAATTCCGCTTCCACTTGTTTCCTCGGCGAATTTATGGACAAGGATCGAAACAAGGACGAGTCCGATCACCGGGACGGGTATAAATGCCCATCTGCCCAGCACCGGGATTGAATTTTCCATGTAGGGGATGCCGATTTCCGACCAGAAACGAGTGAAGGTTGCGATCAGAAAACGAAACGCAACAGCACCGTAGCCGGAAAGCAGTCCGACAACAATCGCAAGCAGGTTGGTGACAAGGCTCTCAGAAAGATGAAGGTGGTACGCGTCGAGAACACCCGAGGTGAATCGGAGGACACGCTGGTGCCACGGCAGGTGCCTGCATTTCTTGAAGACTTCGAGCTGTTCCCTGAGCCGCTTCATCACAATCAACGAAGCCGCTGGTACTGCAGCGGCTGAACCGACGATTACCCTCCGAACCGCGTCACGGGACAACACGGTCGTAGACAATGTACCACTGCGCGATGGTTGAGTCTACATGTCGCGGCTCGTATATCTGTCAAGCTGATACACAGCCATCATTGGATTCACAGAATAACAGGGTTTCTGCTACACTGTTCGGCTGAGATTCATGGCAGCCCGGTAAAATTAACCCATGAGAAAGCCGTTAATCATAATTGGAGTAATAATTATTCTGCTGATAGTACTGGTCGTGGGATTTTTCATGCACAGACAGGCTGTGGCACGCCTTTTTGCAGCACTGGAGCAGCAACCCGGAGCAACGATTGAAATTGGTGGACACTCGGGAAACCTGTTTACGGGATACACGCTTCGTGACGTTATAATCACTCCTCAATCGGTACCCGAGGACCTGCCCCCGGTTTCAGTAATGTTTCCTGAACTCAGGATAGCCTGGACCATACGTCCAATGCTCATCACAGAGGTCTCGTGGCCGGAAGCGTCACTGGAGTTCGACACTGGAAACGGCACTGAACCGATCCTTGTCGGTCCCGGGGAACTCGCCAATGACGAAGAAGGCTGGCTGAACTCAGTCGCTGACATCGTTCTCGGCAATCTATCCTGGGATGGACGGCTGAACGTTAATATTAAGGAAGACCTGGGCGGGTACAACGGTGTACTGACGATCGAAAAATTCCCAATCGATCAAGTCAGCAACTTTGGATTCGAATCGGATCCCCTGCCCGGCACCGATACGTTATTCGTGCAGGTTACATTCGAAGGAGTCCCGGAGGATGTCACAGGCACCGGACAGGCAGCCATCGAACTTGCGGCAGATGTATCCGAGCCGGTCACGTTCAGTACTCCCAGGCTTGAGATCAACTGGGACATTAATCCGTTTACTGTCACAGACATAACATGGGATGCAGGATCCATGTTTTATACGTATGAAGGCCAGACAGAGGAAATGTCGATCGATCCCGGCGTCCTGATCAATGACGCATCGGGATGGCTGGTCCTTCCCTCCGAACAGGGCATTGGTGCGCGGTCCTGGGCCGGCACACTTGATCTGAAAATCAGGGACGATTTCGAGATAATGCAGTGCCAGATAGTTTTTGAGACGCTGCCGTTCGATAAACTCGATACGTTCACAGCGATCCCCGAGGGATTCACTTCAAGCGATAATGTTAAGATGATTCTGACATTCAACGGACCACTGGGAAATCCATCTGTGCGTGGAACTGTTTCAAATCCCGTTACACGCGAAATGTTCAGGTTCTGACCATGGGAAAGTACAAGATACCGATAATCATAGCTGCGGTTATCATCGTGATATTGATGATCCTCGGTGGCATACACAATGCCATCGAGGCAAGGCTGTTCAATGGCCTTGCGAGCGGTTACGACCCGCGTGTCAGTATCCAGCGCAGGACTGGAAACCTTTTCAACGGATACGATTTAACCGGAGTCGAAATTTCTCAGTCCAGGAAGGTCGGTGACAGAATTCCCTTCGTGCTGGTAACACCCCAGCTTTCAATACACTGGCGGCTACTTCAGAAAAAGTTAACTGAAATATCGTGGACAGAGGGCACGTACACAATCTCAAACGACGAAAGTGAGGACGTGATTGAATTCGGGGAGGGCTCCCTGACCCCGAACGGCACCGGCTGGATTGCTTCGGAGGACCCAATCCGAATCGGGCCGGAATCGTGGGACGGCTGGATGGAACTGAAATTCAGGCAGAACGGCCAGGAGGTCGATGGCAGGCTGGATATCGAGCGTTTTCCGTCAAGATTGATGTATGCGTATGGAGATGTCAGGGAAGGTGTTATTCTCCCGGTTTACCTCGAAGTTCACATAACAGTCAGCGGCAGACCGCCAGACATACACACTGACACGACATTCATCGATCCTCTCACCAATCGCAGTTATAGTTTTTTCGAATGATTTAATGTTGAAATTGCTTATCCAGTCGGTTCTGCATCCAGCCTGCCGAGTTCAAGCAGGAAATTGTCCAGTGCGATCATATTTTCCTGACCAGCCACTTTAAAAAAGTCGAATTTTCTCATTCTGCGACGTTCGCACGACCGTAGGACCATCGGCCGCCGTTTCATATCCCATCTCTCCGTGCAGATGTCGGCTCCGGTCCTGTGATGGCACGTGCCGGGCGCACAGGAGACGATAAATACACCCGACGCCCCGTTATCCAGCGCATGTTTCAGCCACGACGGCTTCACCATACCCGCGCACGGGACGGAGATCAGCCTGACTATCGGACGGTCGAACATTTTATCACTTGCGTCGATAACTCCTGTCAGGTCCATCGCGTGCTCGCACACGAAACCGATTACGGGATTTACCGGCTCCAGCGGTACTTCGGGCTCGTGTTCGACAGGCTCATGCTCGGGAGAAAATTCCCTCTCTATGTACTGATCCTCCGCTCCTATTTCGATAGTGTCATCGTCATCTTCGATCTCTTCAGCACTCAGGTCCTCATCGGGTGATTCCGTGACCTCTTCCTCCACCTTTTCAGGCTCTCCAGGCTCCTCGTCAGGTTCCCCCACCTCTTCAGGCACGTCTTCGGTTTCCTCCTGGCCCTCTTCGTCCTCGCCGTTCCCAAGCATTCCGTCAAAGTGAATTTTTTCGAGGACCTCATCGATTTCCTCAAGCATCCCGTCCTGATACGTCTCCAGCGGGTGTTCATCGAGCTGAATCGAGCTGTCCTCCTCGAACGGGGACAGGTTAATCCCGGAGCCGGTCTCGAATTCGTCAAGACCGCGGTTCTCGATAAGATCCTTTATGTCATCCTGCGCACTCATAAGATACCTTCGAACGGTGAATACATGTCACGCGTTACGGTTTCCTGAATTTTCTCCTGTGTCCCCTCAAGTGATGATTCAATACGAACCACAATGTCGTCCGATGTCAGCGTTGGAAGCTCGATGGCGTCGAATGCACACGACCCGACACAGATTCCACAAGCCGTACAGTTTGAATCGATCACCGATGATATCTCCCTGCCCCGGGAGCTTTTGACATCGTCGGGATGTGGGAGCATCCGGATCGCGCCGTACGGACAGTCATCGAGGCAGTGACGGCATCCGACGCAGTTGCTTTCGATAACAACAGCAGTAGTAACCGTAACCTTTTCGAGTTTCGGAACTAACGCCAGTCCGATCCAGACAAGTAAAATGATAGCTGACAGGGTCGATCCACCCAGTACGGGATAGAATAACAATGGGAAGGTGAGAATTCCATCCACACGTACCGACACAGGATCACCGTACGGATTGAATGCGACCAGCGATTCGATGCCGGTTTCAAGCGGAAGCATGGCAGCCATGAAAATAACCAGCAGGCCGAATCCCGCCCACATCGCGATTGGAAGCTTGATCTTTGGCGGTGTCACGTTCCTGAGATGCCACATCGCGAAGAAAAACATGACGAGTGCACCACCGACGTGCAGCGCGAATATTCTCAGCAGCTGATCAGCTTCGTTTGTAACGGCAAACACCGGAAGAGCCAGGAACGAGCCGGGACTGAACCATCCGACGATCGGCCAAGCGTCGGGACCGTAGACCAGGTCACGTCCCCAAGCCAGCAGCACCATTGCGCGCTCATCCCATGGAAGGATATATCCCGACCAGCCGATAATCCCAATCAACGGAAGCGCGACAAGTCCCGCTACCCAAATCCTCGATCGTGCCCCGGTATATTTACCCTTCGCCCACATGCAGATCATGTGAATCAGAAGCGCGAGAACGAGAAGGTCGGCGGACGTTCTGTGGACTGCCCTCAAAAGCTTGCCGAGGTAGAACTCGTTTGTGATGTTACGTACAGACTCGATTGCGAGGTCTGGTGTCGGATTGTAGGAAAGGAGCATTATCAGGCCGGTCACCACGTTGAGTGCGACCAGCCAGAGCACAAACGCTCCGGTATAAGTAAACGGGTTGCTCGATTCACCGAAAAATTGTGCCGCAAGGTGCTGAAGCATTTCTATCATGCGCCCTGCAGATTTGCGGAACTTCAGGTATGAACCGGACCCGGTGGTCTTCCTGGTAATTTTTTTCACCCTTCGACCACCTCCTCATCGGTCCGGTTGTTAATGCGGAGGTTCTCGCGGGTTTCCTTCATCGCGCCAGCAGCGACAAGTACCACCCAGATTAAAAGTATTATCCAGAATGCACCTGCAGGGGTGAAATTCAGTCCCAGTTCTCTCAGGGTGAACACAAGGCAGGTCAGGATTGTGGAGAATACAATTGCGTTAATAACAGGACGTGGCCCCCGTACAGGAGTCCGGTCAATCAACGGTAGAGCCATTGCAAACAGCAGGACAAGAACCAGCATCAGCATTGAGATTTTTGTACCGAAAATATCTGCCATCTGGTTGGCTGGAATCATGAACCAGTCTGCCAGAATTGGATGCGGTGACAATAATCCATCGGATACACTTCCCAATGGTGGAGCAAACACCAGCGAGACTAATGTCAGGCCGCCGATGACCAGCCAGTAGATCGATGCTGGTATGGCATTGGAAAAATCCCGCCATTGAGGCCATCGGGAGCGCGGCATGGTCCTGATGCGAAGGACGATCACCATGATCAGGAATCCAAGTATGATATGCAGTGCAAAAATGTTCGAAAGGTCAACCTGGGATATTTCATTAACTCCAAATAAGGTGCTCATGTAACCGGCTCTCAAACCAAGTCCGCCATATACCCCACTGGTATTCTGGCTCCAGACCAGGAGGTAACCGGTCAGCGCACCTGCAATCGCAACGATAAGGCATCCGATCGCAACCAGCACGCTTAATTCTCCGGGTGGCCTGTAAGCACGTCGCCAGATGATTCTGAAAATCCTGATAATCGCGAGGATGATGAAGAGATCGGTTCCCCATTTATGCACTCCCCGGAGCCACCATCCGAAGGGCATTGAGTTCTGAATATTTTCAACCGATGTAAATGAGCCGGACAGCACCGGCGAATAACCTGCAAGTAACCCGATTCCGCTCAGGAGGACAAGCACGAACGTAACCCACATGGCCTTACCGACAAGATCGATTGACGTAATTCCGCCGGTTATGCCGGACCGTCGGTGCTCCGCGGGAATCATGTTGTCGAACAGGTCGCAGAGCAGGATACGCTCCCTGATCCAGTCACCTGTCAGGTAATTGTCGGCACGGGAGTTCCGGGACACCTCATTCCCGGCATCCTCCTGAGCTGTTTCAGTATTTTCATGCTCGTCATGCATTGTTGGTGTCAGGCATTACATCCAATCCGGTCTGGTCTCCGGCGATCCGGGAAGCCACCTCTGTATCTCTTCCCATGTCCATTCATTGGTGTCAGGAATTAAGTAGTAATCCTCCTGATCCGCCTCAGTTTCATCGGACTCAATGGTTTCCTGACGGTCCATCAGATCCATGGTGTAGCTGAAACTTCTCACATAGTTAGTTAGTTCGAGAATTTGCTCATCTTCGAGGAAGTCACCCCATGCCGGCATCCCGGACCACGAGCCTCCTTCAGCTGATCCTGGACCTGCACCATCCCGCATGACTGTGTAAATGTATTCGTTCGACTGTCTCGCAAGCCAGACTGTATCGGTCAGGTTTCGGGGCCGCGGGAGAAGGTCGCCAGCCAGTGGACCGTTGCCCCAGCCCTGAACCCCATGACAGGTTGAACAGAGACGGGCGAAGGTCTGTTCGCTGGACTCAACGCGAGTGTCCTCCAGCATGAGATAAGGTGAGTTGAGGAGAATTGAGACAGACCAACGCTCTGAGTCAGTCAGCTGTGACCGGAAAATCGGATGTGGTTTGCGAAGCTCGAACTGGGATCCGGAATAAGGGATATCCGCCGGCAGGCGCATCGTTTGACCCCACGTGATCAACTGGTGAACGTCACGCGGTGAGGATGAGAACATTTCACGTGTGCCGTTGATGTCATGGATGTACCAGAACTCGCCTGAGCCATGACATTGGGCGCATGCCCGTTTACCGACTTCCTCACCAACCGACAATGACACCCTCCCGGCAGGTGTCTGAGAATCGGAGCCTGACAGGACCTCGGCAAGGTTATCAACAGCCATTTCACCGGCTCGACCCATGCCCAGCCTGACCTGCCATCCGGGTGCAAGCGAAGCCAGTATAAAGGCCGTCAGGATTAAAACTACGTATGCAGTGACTCTCGTCATGTCTATATTAATTTCATCCAGCCAGATACCAGATCGCTACGATCAGGCCAGCAAGCAGACCACCGAGGAGGGTCACCGTAACCGATGAGCCTTTTCCGAATGCAACGCTATCCAGTTCGACCGGTGCAAACCAGTCCCAATCAGGCTCTCTCCACCGATTCAAGTCGTTCACGGCGACACCTCCCCGGTTGTGGAATTTTCCGCGGGTTCATTCGTATCGACGGTTTCGTCACCCACGCTCATCGAGCCACCATCTTCCTCCGACGCATCGTCCGCGGAAATTTCATCTGCATTAATGGAATTGGAACTTATCCCGGAATCCGTCATGTTCGAGATCCACTCATCGAACAGGGGATCTTCGGGATCAATTTCGAGTGGTATGTTCTCCCACAGCGGTAGTGTGGGTTCTACTTCAATTTCATCGAGCGGGAACCTGTAACGTGCAAGGGATCGGACATAGCCGACAAGGTGCCAGATTCCGTAATCTGTTAATGTATCGGACCATGCAGGCATTTCAGTGCCCGGAACGCCATCCGAAATCCGCCAGTACAGCATGATGTCTGAGTAATCAATGATTACGGCGCTAGTGAAGTCAGCCGGGGGAATCAGCGATGAATGTCCGTCGCCATCAGCACCCGGCTGCCACGACACAGGGCCGTCGCCCCTCCCCTGAAGCCCGTGACACGCAGCGCATCGGGATTTATATATTCCGCTGCCAGTGATCAGGAACTCGGGAGCATCCAGAACGGGACTTATAAACAAGCCTGTTTCCTGATCGAAGCTGTCACGCATGGAATCGAGAACCGCATCGGGAATCGACGGCTCGATCCCGTTCAATTCCCTGAACTCCGACCATCCACCAGTTGCCAGCACCGGCCGGTTGAGAAATGCCATCAGGGCGTCACGACTGGTCTCACCCAGATGCGCATAAGACGGCATCACAGTGCCCGGTTGGAGTGCCTGTGGTTCGGTCAGGCGGGTTGAGAGAAGCGAGATCGGGT
>JAUWTM010000215.1 GCA_030614715.1 Planctomycetota bacterium | reverse complement strand
TCGATGTCAGATACCAGCTCGGTTGACTCCGTGTCCGCAGGACGGTACTGCTCCATGACGGCTTCGTAGATCGTCTGAATTTCAGTCTTGAAATCCGACTCGACCTGCGTGACGGGTACACATGCTGTTATTAGAAAGATTGCAGGGAGCAGGATAAGGGCTGTAGCTGAGGATCGGTTCATATGGGCACTCCGGCGGGACAGCATATGCTGACAGGGTAACACATCGGGACATCTATATGATACCGCGATGCGTTGCGAGGTTTTATTTGTGATATTTTTCACACACTATACATGAGGCTCTGTTAATCTCTTAATTCATTAACATTATGAGCCTTGATTTTTACACTCTATTAGTGTATCCATTGCGGATTGACTGCCCGGACAATGGGGGGAATTATCATTAACAATCATTCCTGAATCCGGCTATGCCATTTATAAAATCTAACTCGAATGAGGAGTTCCAATGAACCCGATTTATATGACGATAGTGTTCGCCTTCTCGATCGGCGGTCTTTTATTCGCCTGGTGGCTAAAGGGCTGGGTCATGAAACAGCCCACAGGTGCACCTGAAATGGTGAAGATTTCAGACGCCATCAGGGAAGGTGCTGAAGCATTCCTTAAGAGGCAGAACCAGACCATCGGACTACTGGCGCTGATCCTGGGTCTCGTGCTTTTCGTTATGTACGCTTTCGTGCGTGCCAGCAGGGATTTCGATCCTGTTGAATCGCGATTTGCCTTTGGACTTGCAATTGGAGGTTCATTCCTGTTCGGAGCCGCGTGCTCGGTATTTGCCGGGTACATCGGGATGTACGTCAGCATCAGGGCGAACATTCGTACTGCGACAGCAGCTCTAACGAGCCTGAACAAGGCACTGCAGATCGCTCTTCGCGCAGGTGCGGTATCCGGTATATTCGTCGTCGCTGTCAGTCTTCTCGGAGTCGGTCTACTATACTACATCCTGCACGAATCAAAAATTACTGATCCGGAGCATATTCCGCTTCTGATCGTGGGATTTGGATTCGGCGCCAGTTTCGTCGCACTATTCGCCCAGCTGGGTGGGGGTATATACACGAAAGCCGCCGATGTCGGCGCTGACCTTGTTGGTAAGGTGGAGGCAGGTATTCCCGAGGACGATCCACGTAACCCGGCGGTTATCGCGGACCTCGTCGGTGACAACGTGGGTGACTGCGCAGGTCGTGGCGCCGACCTTTTCGAGTCGACAGCAGCGGAAAACATCGGGGCTATGATCCTCGGTGCAACACTCGCCACTTTCGCAGAGGACAACGGATTCGGTTTCGCCATGGGCAGTATCGGCGTCATGATGTTCCCGCTGATCGCCCGTGCTCTCGGAATCCTTGCGGCCATTGTCGGAATAATGGTCGTGAAAACACCGGAGGACGGCGACCCCATGGTCGCACTGAACAAGGGTTACGGCGTTGCGGTCGTGCTCGCGATGATATTCTTCGGCGGCTCCACATGGTGGCTGCTGAGCGTACCAAATGCACCAGACGCGTGGTGGCATTTCTTCCTGTGCGGAATCATTGGCGTTCTAACCAGCGTCGCATTTGTCTGGATAACGCAGTACTACACTGAACATAAATACCGGCCGGTCAAGGAGATCGCGGAAGCGTCAACGACCGGTCCTGCAACAAACATCATCAGCGGTATCGCGGTCGGTTTCGAGTGTACGGCAGTTCCGACAGTCGTAATGGGAATCGCGATCATATCGTCGTATTATCTCGGGCTTTATGCGTTTCCCGAATCCGCCAGGGTTATCGGAGTTAACGCAGGCCTGTTCGGAACCGGTGTCGCGACTATGGGCATGCTGGCAACAGCCGCGTACATCCTGGCAATGGACACGTTCGGTCCCATCGCCGACAACGCCGGCGGTATCGTCGAGATGAGCAATCAACCACCGGAAATCAGGCAGAAGACAGACCGACTGGACTCAGTTGGCAACACGACAAAAGCCCTCACGAAGGGATACGCGATCGGTTCAGCGGCCCTTGCAGCGTTCCTGCTTTTCTCCGCATACATGGACGAGGTCAGGCTGTACGCCGGGGTCGACGCGCACACTCACTGGGCAATCGACCTGTCCAAACCGCAGGTGTTCGTCGGTGCGCTCCTCGGAGCCATGCTGGTCTTCCTGTTCTCATCACTCGCGATTCGCGCGGTTGGTACTGCTGCAAAGCAGATCATCGAGGAAGTACGACGTCAGTTCGCCGTACTCCCCAGGGTTAACGATATCATTCAGTTCACAGATGACTTCAAGCCGGACTACGGCGCCTGCGTAGACCTTGTAACGAAGAGCGCTCTCAAGCAGATGATCGCTCCGGGTCTTCTGGCAGTGCTGATGCCAATCGGTGTCGGATTAATTTTCAGGATGTTCATCACCGAAGAAGACCCGATGATCGCAGCGGAGTCTGTAGCAGCGCTGCTGATGGTCGGTACCATCACGGGAATCCTCATGGCCACGTTCCTGAACAACGGCGGCGGTGCGTGGGATAACGCGAAGAAGTATATCGAGGATGGGGCTCACGGCGGGAAGTACATTACGGACGCGGACGGTAATCAGATCAAGAATCCGACTCACGCCGCAGCAGTGGTTGGCGACACAGTCGGTGACCCGTTCAAGGACACTGCCGGACCGAGTATCCACGTGCTGATTAAGCTGTTAAGCACGGTAACACTCGTCCTTGCACCGTTGTTCATTTAAACCCGGGTAAGATACATTCCAATAACAAATGCCATCCCGATTTCGGGATGGTTTTTTTATGAAAAAACCCACCTGTTGAGGTGGGTATAGGCATATTGTTTTTGTAGACGTGTTGTCTGTTTCAATGCATATCGAGAAGGTCAGACCCACTCGATATATTTCATGCCGAATGGAGTGACGCGATTATTTTTCACGTTCGCGTGTATCCGGTAAGTGTTGTAACTGACCAACCTGTAGAACTCAATTTTCCCTGTCAAATTATTCCTCTTCGCCCTGTAAGTGCATCCGTACTCACAGGTAAAGCCTATAATAGTCCCACGGTCCATCATCGGCCGTACGCTTGTGCAGTTACAACTCGGAGTGGGACAGCGCTCGATAAGGAGCTTCTCATCAGCCTGTTCGCGAGAGATTGTCCCAGCCTGCTGGTTCTGCATGAATTCATCAAATGACGGACGTTTCATTTTTAACACCTGCCTTTCTCTAATGGCGATGATCGTAACTAACACAAGGTTCACGTTGTTAATTTCGATTTGCCCTTAGCGGTTATCTCTGGTTTTGTTTCAAATTATTAATTTTAGAATACGAGCTAGATTGGGAATGACTTATATCTCCTACACCTTGAATTTACTCTGTGGACCAGCTTTCAGAAACCTCCAGTTCAAGTCCAGTTTATGGGTACCAGATGGTTGATGGTCTGAAGCCCGATAATGTGACGTAAATTACTGCTGTGAGTTACCGCCCGATTGCGGATTTTTACACGTTCCGCAACCGTGCTCCCATTTGTTAGTTCTGGCGGGTTACCCCCCTCGCCGGAGTGCCACGCGTCAATACCAGTCGGTGAAGATTTCACCGAGCAGATTGAACTTCATTCCGCGAATACTCGCGGGATCTTCAAAATTTCGTTCGACAAAAAATACGAGTGCGTAATAGATCAGATCACCAGTAAAAGTGTTGCGCTTTGCTATAAACCTGCAACCGTTGGTGCAGGTGAAACCGGAAACCAGTCCGTCTTCGATTGACGTGGTTAATTCTTCAGAGCCGCAACCCGGGGTCGGGCAGACTGTGAGAGTAAATTCTGCTTCAGGGTCAATTAGTCCATCGGCTTCCTGCTCAGCCTTCAGGAAATCATCAAAACTCTGAGGTTGCATGTCCGTGTCCTCCTTCAACGGAGAAAACCTCGCTACCACCGTGTTGGCTCTCTTTAAAGAATCCCAGTCCCACTGGTTCCGGCAAATAAATGCCACTACTAATAATGTATCGGCAAATCAGGATTTGTCAAGAGCCTGGGACGAAGAAAATTTCCCGTCCGGGCCTGGCATCCAATTCCTTCTATATTATCTGACTTTAAATAATATTAAAGGGTTCAATTGAGATTAATATGCGCGATCGGGACGATCCCGCTCCGGCCGACAGGATGTCGCCCCCCCCAGTAATGCCCCCCCCGCAATACTCCCCCAAGTAATGCCACTCTCATTATTGTCACCCGAGTAACACACTCCCAGTAATGCTCCCCCAAGTAATGTCATCCTGTAAATACCACTCCCAGTGATGTCGCCCCATTAAGGCCCCTGCCAGTAATGTCACCTCAGTAAAGTCACTCCCAGAGATGTCACTCCTGCCGGTGAGTAAGTTGAATTTACCAGTTCCAGGACCACGACGCGTCGAAATCATAAGTGTCATCGTCCGTGAGCTGGATAATGTCTCCCGTCTGCCAGTAACAGACAAAGAGATCGGTGTCATCGCCGTCAGGCATGTCGAACACAAACGCCTGACCATCCGGTGAGAACGACGGGTGACGCTCATATTCCCCGGTATCAAGCGTGAAGAGAACCTGCTGCGTGTCGGCATCGGCGATTATGATGTCGGTCTCATAGTCGGGATGGTGGTTCCTCGACGATTCAAAGACGATCAGTTCCCGGAAATCGATGATCACGGGACACCATGACGGGGCTTCATCCACACCCGGCGCTGCACAGAAATCGGTCCAGGTATCCTCAACCGTGTCGTAAATTACCAGGCTGGAATTCGGTGGATCCCAGTATTCCAACCCCTGCGTCACGACGATGCGTGTGCCATCCGGACTCCAGCAGGGATTACGAAGCACCTCAGATTCAGACTCAGCCAGCAGGCTCCTGTTCGAGCCATCAAGGTCCATCGTGATCAGCTGGAAAGTCGTGTCAAACTGCGTCCCAGATGCTGCAAGAATCTGCAACCCATCGGGACTGAAACAGCCTGTAAAGTCGTAAAAACCGTCAGGAGTAGCAGTCCAGTCGCTGCCACCCAGTTCATAGATATCGATGTGTGAAAAGTAGGGTGTCGGAGCGAACGAAAGCATAATCTTCGTGCCCTGCGGATCGATCCTCGGCTCAGCGAAAATGGCGCCAACACCGATGTACGGGGTTACCTGGGTCTCGATCATCGTGTCGAGGTCGAGAACGAACGCGTTTGCAGCCGGTGGAGGACCTCCGGAGTCGGCTTCCGGGGCAACGAACACGATTTTACCCGTCAGATCCGGTGTGGA
>JAUWTM010000001.1 GCA_030614715.1 Planctomycetota bacterium | reverse complement strand
GCAGATGAGACATGTTTCGCCATCTGAGACCGCGTCCACATCGAATTCGAAAGCGTCCTCAAGGAAGCGGTCAATCAGCACCGGATCGCCATCCGATGCCTGCGACGCCTCGAAGAAGAAGCTCCTGAGCCTATTTTCGTCGTAGATTATCTCCATCGCGCGACCACCGAGCACGTAAGACGGTCGGACGAGTACCGGGTATCCGATCTGGCCCGCGACTTCGAGCGCTTTGTCGACGCTTGACGCCATACCGAACTCGGGGTGATTGATTCCGTGACGGTCGAGGAGCACCTCGAAGCGCCCACGATCCTCAGCAAGGTCGATAGCCTCCCATTTCGTGCCCAGGACAGGAATTCCGGCAAGTTCGAGGTCAGCAGCGAGTTTCAGGGGAGTTCCTCCGCCGAACTGGAGCACGACACCCATCGGTTTTTCGAGCCTGCATATGCCGATTACGTCCTCGGCTGTCAGTGGCTCGAAATAAAGGCGGTCGGCGATGTCATAATCGGTCGAGACGGTCTCCGGGTTACTGTTGACCATGATCACGCCGTAACCTGACTCCTTCAGGGCGAACGCGACCTGCACGCAGCAGTAATCGAACTCGATTCCCTGCCCGATGCGGTTCGGTCCGCTGCCGAGAATCACGACTGTCCGGTCACCAAGCGGTTCCGCCTCGTTTTCCTCACCGAAAGTGGAGTAGAAGTACGGCGTGACCGCATCAAACTCGGCAGCACATGTGTCGACAGTACGGTAACTCTGTGTGATACCCGATTCCTCGCGGATTCTCCTGACCTGCACCGGCGACATGTGCCAGAGATGGGCGATCTGCCTGTCTGAGAAGCCGTGACGTTTCGCGTGGAGTATCAGGTCGGTTTTATCCACCTGACTCCGTGATCCGTGGACATGATCCTCGTGAATAAGGCTGCTTTCAACTTCCAGAAGCTGATTGATCTGATCCAGGAACCATGGATCGATGCCGGTCGCGCGGTAGATGGTTTCGATAGGTATGTCCAGCTCGAGTGCGTAGCGGAGGAAGAAAATTGTGCTCGGATCGGGCTTGCTCAGACGCCTGAGTACCATGTCCTTCCAGTCACTGCGGATGTGTGCCTCGATGTTGTGAACGAGAAGCGCGTCGAGACCGTCCGCTCCGAGCCCGTGACGTCCGTTTTCGAGTCCCCTGAGTGCTTTCTGAAGCGCCTCGGTGAAGCTTCGACCGATCGCCATCGTCTCACCGACAGATTTCATCTGGGATCCGAGCGTACGGGTTGTGGTCGGGAATTTATCGAACGGCCATCGGGGGATTTTAACAACTACGTAATCCAATGTCGGTTCAAATGCAGATACCGTCTCGCCGGTGATCTCGTTTGGTATCTCTCCGAGGGTAAGTCCGACCGCAAGCTGGGCCGCGATTTTCGCAATCGGGAATCCAGTTGCCTTCGACGCGAGTGCGGAGGATCGGGACACGCGCGGATTCATCTCGATGATTACCATTCGTCCGGTTTCAGGATGCAGCCCGAACTGGATGTTGGAGCCTCCCGTGTCGACACCGACAGCACGGATAACCGCAATCGCAGCGTCACGCATGACCTGGTATTCCTTGTCGGTCAGGGTCTGTGCGGGTGCTACCGTGATTGAGTCCCCGGTGTGTATACCAAGCGGGTCGAAATTTTCGATGGAACAGACAATGACAACGTTATCCACCCTGTCGCGCATTACCTCGAGCTCGAATTCCTTCCATCCGACAAGAGATTCCTCGATGAGCACCATATTAACCGGCGATGCGGCAAGTCCGAGTTGCGCGAGGTTTCGAAGTTCCTCAACGTTGTACGCCAGTGATGCCCCGACTCCACCGAGAGTGTACGCGGGACGGATTATCACCGGAAATCCTGTCATCTCCGAGATTTTTAAAGCGTCATCGACATTCGAAGCGACGTCTCCAATTGGAATATCGAGCCCGATTGCCTGCATCGTCTTCTGGAACCGTCCCCTGTCTTCGGCGATGTCGATTGCGTCGAAGCTTGCTCCGATCAGCTCTACATCGTTACTACCGAGGGTGCCGTCACGATGAAGCTGGGTCGCGATGTTAAGTGCTGTCTGACCTCCCATTGTCGGGAGAAGCGCGTCGGGACGTTCACGCTCGATGATTCGGGCGACAAATTCAGGTGTGAGCGGCTCGATGTAAGTGGCGTCGGCCATCTCCGGATCGGTCATGATCGTCGCGGGATTACTGTTAACGAGAATCACGCGATAACCGAGTTTCTTCAGCGCACAGACAGCCTGCGTCCCGGAGTAATCGAACTCGCAGGCCTGTCCGATTACAATCGGGCCGGAGCCGATGATCATGATGGATTTTATGTCAGTGCGTGCTGGCATTTAATTTCATTCGATTTTTAAATTCCCCGAACAGGTCCGATGCGTCGTGGGGACCCGGAGACGCTTCGGGGTGGAACTGGACTGAAAACGCGTTGAGGTCAGGATAGTCAAGGCCCTCCACTGTGCTGTCGTTCAGGCTTCGGAGTGTTAATTTCGCACCGTCTGGAAGTGGATCATCAGAAACAGCAAATCCGTGGTTGTGAACGCTGACAATTACCCGACCGTCTGCTCTCTCCGCTACCGGATGGTTAATTCCCCTGTGTCCGAATTTCATCTTGTAGGTGCTTCCACCGGTAGCCAGCGCAAGAAGCTGATGACCGAGACAGATTCCGAAAATTGGGATTGTGCCAAGGAAGTGACGGATTGTGTCGACCGCTCCCTCGACTGCTGCCGGGTCGCCGGGACCGTTGGAGAGAAGAATTCCGTCGGGTGCGAAGCCCTGTATTTCGGAAACACCTGCATGCGATGGAAAAACACGCACGATGCACCCGACATCCACAAGCCGGCGAAGAATGTTTCGCTTGACGCCGTAATCAATGACAGCAACGCGAGGATGACTGTCATTAGTAGAGAACTCCGTACTCCCGAGCCAGCGAGCTTCGCTGCCGGAATCCCAATCGTAAGCCTCGGAGCAGGTGACCCTGCTGGCACCGTCGAGGCCGGCCATCGGTGGATGTGCGAGTACCAGGTCCAGTGCCTTGTGACGTGGTGTTGAATCGGCAAAGATACCACCGCGCATGCTCCCAATGGAGCGGAGGTGACGAGTGATCGCACGAGTATCGAGGTCCTCGATTGCGGGTGTATGATTTTTCACCAGGTGTTCAGAGAGTGAACCCTCGGAACGCCAATTCGATGGCTCCTCGAAGGACCGTGCAGCGAAACCAGTCGGGTAAACGCGGTCCGATTCATCGTCGGTTTTGTTAATCCCGGTGTTACCGATGTGAGCGGCTGTCATTACAACTACCTGTCCCCAGTATGATGGATCGTAGAGAACCTCCTGGTAACCGCTCATAGCCGTATTAAAAACAACCTCCCCGATTGATGGGGAGGTTTGTGATAGATATCCGTATAACCGGCCGGGAAATAATCGACCGTCTTCAAGTATGATATAGCCCGACTCCAAAACTTTTGTCATGTCTACTCTTTCCGCCTCTCCTGAATTATGTCGAGGCAAAAAATCAACGGCATTATACAACCCCATGACTCCCTGTCAAGTTTTTAGATAATTTTCACTGGTCTGCCATTCATTTCGATGGCTATTATCACGCCCGATTATCATGTATATGATGAGAAGAGCTGCAAGGAAATTCAAGGGTATATAGACCGGTTGATACCGCATGCTGCGGCTATGCTATAATGAATCCGGGACAGGAGATCAGGCAGTAAATCCGACGAATTTAAGCGGTAATCGGAGGAGTGTCATGACGCGCATCAATCTCATCGCAATTCTATGTCTAATTTGCACGGCGTTTACAATGTCCTGCTCTTCGGGAGCAGAGAATCCTGTTTCCCCTGATCCTGCTGTACGTAACCAGTCGCTGTTGCATCGAAACTCGACACGTCTCTGGGGATACTACGAGTGTGTACTCGATCCGCAAGCCGGGACAATTTCGGTTACCCCAAACCGTCATGCAATGTTCACGATGAATCTTGTTCAGATGCTGAACAACAACCCATCTGCGCTTGCGATCCATGTAAACAATTTCACCCCCGATGTTGATTACGTGGATGTCGATTTCGATGTCAGCATAACGCACCCGATCTACGGGGCACCACACCTGAATGTCTACGATGTCCGGGGAATTTTCATTGGCAACGAGGGAGCGACGTGCTTCCCGGATTTCGGCGTCAACATGGGATTCAACGGGTATCCGCACTACCAGCCATCAACGTTTTACGATGGTCAGCCGGGTTATCCCGGCAGCCAGGAAATGATGGACGATCCGGTAAACCTTGACGGCGGTGGTCCTGACGGTTACACGCGGTGGTACAATCCGAAGTTCTTCACTACTGAAGGGCTGTTCGGTTACACGCAGGGGATTTTCGCATCTGACAAGTACGCAGAATTCTACTACTGGGCTTCAGTGCTCAATCCGTACAAGTTGTTTGCCGACGGGCTCGGAGTGCACGACGGAATTATTGAATGGCTCGATGCAAACCCGACCACCGACCGTGTGTTTTCATCCGGTGCGACCAACACGCGCAATTACTACGTGCGATTTTCAAAAACAGCGGTTGAATTTGCGTACTCGGTGACAGCGAACTGGGAAGCCGCGGACGTTCACCCGTCGAACCAGCGCGAGGCGATCGCGTGCGAGAAAATATACGCCACCGAGCATCCGGATTACTTCGTTTTCGAGTTCAAGGTGATCGATCCCCTGTCGGATGTCGACCTGGACACAGGGATCATGGATGATTACATCCTGCATCTCGTCATTGTCTCCAATCACGGGACCGGCGGTACATTTCTGCAGGAATTTAATATGGTGCCGATGGAAGTCGGGGATAATTACGCGATATTCCATCACGAGATCCCCACAGCGATTCTGCAGATAGATAATGCGTACGATTTCTGGGTAATACCCAGGTATCCCGGCTACGATTACTCGAATCCGTTCGGTGTTCCCAACGAAATGGTCGGTGAGGACCTTGCAGCATGGTTCTGTTTCGAACTGGATAAGTCGGACGAACCGTGGGATTAATATTAGGTGATTAATGGCCTGGTAGTGGGGGGATTACGATCCCAGGATGCCGAATCCCGAGCCGACCCCCGAGGATTTCTTTGGGGCACCGGGTGATGATCATCACGGAGCCTCGATGATGAGTGTGGGGTATGACGATCCGTCGACGGGACTCGGGAACTCGGTCGGTGCGTTCGTGGGGATCGGTCAGATGACCGCTATCTGCGATATTCCTAATGAAATCCAACCCGGGGTTCCCGGCGGAGGCCTGTTCGGACCAGACGGAATCGTTCCGTGGGGCACGATGCCCGGATACAAGCCCGAAAAACCCACGACAAATCCGGGAATGCCGCGTCCGTGGATAGATTTCGATCCCAGGCTGGGCGGGGGAATGCCGAGTAATCCGATCGCTGGCGGACCGCCCATTATGCCGAACCCCGTACCGAGTCCGATAGAGGGCACCGCACCTCCTGAAACGGACCCGCTTGCGGATCTCGAAGCCAATATTCAAGCCAGGATTGAAGAACATTGGCGGCATAAAACAGGACAGGACATCATTTACGCCGGGTGCATGGTAATGACCGGCATCAACGAGGAGGCAGCAGCACGAGCCAGGGATGAAAGACTACAGCCCATTACTACGGAAAACATGACGTGGGATGAGTACTACTCCTACCAGCGCGGCGGCGGAAACTGGCGCGGTGACGATCCCAGTTATAATCACCAAGCTCATCGGGGTGGATACCGGGCTCGTGATGGTGTTATGAATCCAATCCAATCCAGTGGGAAACCATTTGATTTCGATGCTGCAAGGGAGACGATAGCGGGATACCGTGCTGAAGCGGCCATGTGGGAATTAGAAGCCGCTAATATCCTCAGAGATTTTTGGAGGGACACGGTTCACATCCTTGCTGGCGAGCTAGTGTTTGGTGGTGCGACAAAGGTATTCAAGTTGGCCGGTATCCTGGCAAAATCCGGGAAAATCGGTATATGGCTTGCACGTGGCAGTAAAATGTTGAAAAATGAGCGGGGATTTGCAAATTTTTCACCTGCAGTAGTTACTCTACAAAGGCTAGCCAAGGTGTGTCGAAGATTGTGGGGAAAAAATAGAGTGCCGTTATCCGGTGGTAGATTTATAGATTTAGTAAGAAATCCTGAACGGAGCATGCACTTTAACAAAATCTTACAGGAATTTATTGATAATCCTCATATACATCGTAAAGAATGGTATAAAGGAAAGTGGGTGGATGAAGGTTGGGCAGTAACGTGGGATGAAATGATGGAAGTCGTTCGTTATCTGCAAGATCAAGGATTATGGAGATATTAAGACTTAAAATACACATGGAGTGGAGTAATGCGCAAGGATAGCAAAATTTTTTCTGTACTTGATGAATTTATCTTTATCGGCTACTCAGTACGAGGGTACGAGTTCTATCTGCAAGGTCAACATAAACCTGATTGCTATATTATTACCGCGGATTTCCTTCATCCTCCTGATTCTGAATTTTTAGAAAGAATAGCTCCTGATGAAAAACTCAAACCAAGAGATCATCCTTTTGAAATGATCACTTCATTAGAGGGAATTAAGAAGGTTGTATACGGAGGTCTAGATAAGGAATTCCCAGTAACATCGATATTTGGATTGGCACTTGAATTAGAGAGGATCTTAAAATTTAAAAGAACTCGCAGCATTGATGATGGAGTAGAAACTGCATACTCATTTTATAAATATCTCTATGCATTTAATTACATCATAGAGGAGTATGGCGAGTTACGTGGATTTGATGTAATAGATGCAAATTTATGGATTTCTGCGATAACGAATTGTGGTATTGACTGGACAATTATAGAGGAAAGCGGCGAACTTAATAAATATCATTTATTTAATAACTACGCGGATGCTTTGAAATTCAGGAGTGTAGCTGATGAACTTGTGGAAGAGCATTCTCCGTTCGCAGTTTTAGCAATCTGTGAGATAGAAATTCAAGAATAAAAAGGGATGATCGATATGTTCCTGGAGCACATGGAGCAAATCGATTACGACACGGGCGAGACCTCGTCGGCGCCGTCGAGTGACACGGTCGGCGGGAAGATGTTGATCCCGCAGGGCGGACGCGGCTCGTCGTGGTGGAACACGGGCAACTGGCCCAGGTCGCCGTGGGGGGATTCCGATCCCAGGATGCCGAATCCCGAGCCGACCCCCGAGGATTTCTTCGGGGCACCGGGTGATGATCATCACGGAGCCTCGATGATGAGCGTGGGGTACGATGATCCGTCTACGGGTCTCGGGAACTCGGTCGGTGCGTTCGTGGGGATCGGCCAGATGACCGCGATCTGCGACATCCCTAACGAGATACAACCTGGAGTGCCAGGCGGACGTCCCCGGTGGTGGTCTGTTCGGCTCGATATCATAAAGCACAATATATTCAATCTGATTGATCGGTATCCGGTATGAATCTGTTAATGTCGGTATTCCCCCAGCGTTTAAGAAATCGAGCAGTGTTAGGTGTGAAGTGATCGTGACGTCCGGGTGTCTGGGCCTCCTCGTGTATCGCGGTCGCTTCAGCACAGTAATACACGGACTTGTTTTTCAGTTGAGCTTTAAGGCAAAGGTCGACATCCTCACCGCCGTTCCTGAAACCGGTATCAAACCCACCAAGCTCCCTGAAATCAGATGCCGGGATGGCTAACAGCGCACCTGTAACCCAGGAGACAACACAACTTTCTAACACCCTGGGATCGTCACCCTTTAGATGGACGTCATGGAGGTACCTGTGAAATACATTGTTCCATGTTGGCCCGAGCCATCCACCTGCATGCTGAACCATACCGTCAGGATACAGCAGACGTGCCCCGACTATTGTGTGCCCGTCGCTGATACATTGCACCATCGGATCCAGCCACCCAGGATCCACATAGCGGTCATTGTTCAGAAACACGAGGATATCAGCGTCCTGATTGTGAGCCGCTCCCAGGTTGCGCGATCAGCGTGACGAAAATCACCAGTACCCATCCGGTTTCAACTGGATCAGGAAGGCGTCGAGTGAGCCTAATGCTGTGCGCTCCTCGATGTCCGGGCCGGGGTTGAAATCGACAGTGCCGAAGAACCAGCCGGTACCGTAAATGTTCCCGCTGTCGTTATCGACCGCGATTCCCGCACCGTCGTCTGTGGACTCTCCACCCCACGACCTTGCCCATGCCAGGTCTCCGGATGAATCAAACCTGCTCAGAAACGTATCACGAAGCCCGTTCGACACGTGATCGTCTGTATCCACCGGATCCGGATCGAGGTCCGCGGTACCGGTGAAATGTCCGGTGGTGTAAATGTTGTCGGAGCTGTCGATTGTGACATGATGGCCAATATAGCCAGATGTGATGTCGGTAATCGCGATCGAGTCCCACGTCTGGACCCACTGGAACAGTCCCGTTGAGCTGAATTTGCTCAGGTAGCAGTCACGGGCACCATTCGCGATCCGCAGTTCAGTCAGGTTATCGGGATCGAACTGAGATGCCCCGCCCCAGACACCTGAGAGGAAGACGTTGTCATTGCTGTCGAACGCAATCCTGAAGGCGTCCCCTCTGCCAAAGACCTTTACCCAGACGAAATCGCCGTCCGAATCGTACTTCGCAAGGTACATGTTGCCCTCGGCGTCCTCATCGTGAGTTTCATCGCCCGGACCCGGGTCGAAATCGAGAAGGTTGTTGAACCGTCCCGCGACACAGACATTGTTAAGGCTGTCGACCTCGCAACCGAACGCGAAATCGTACAGGTCACCGCCGAATGTGTTTGCCCACCGGAAATCTCCGGTCGAGTCGAAACTGGACACGTAAAAATCGTAATATCCGACCGCTGTGTGAGGATCGGTATCGACAGGATCGGGGTCAAAGTCCACCGTATCGAGGAACTGGCCAGCAACGTATATGTTGTCGAACGAATCGACGTCGACACCCATGCAGTTATCACCGTATTCGTGGGTCCCGCCCCAGGTATTTGCCCACAGGTGATCTCCATCGGGATCAAAGACCGTCACATAAGCGTCCTGCGACCCAACCGAAGTATGAAGGTCATCACCAGCCGGGTCGGGATCGAAATCGACGTCCGTGCCGAAGAAATATCCGGAAATTATCACGTTGTCGCTGCTGTCGACAGTGATATCGCTCGCACCGCCACCAAACGATTCGCTGCCTCCCCACGTTCGTGCCCAGTAGAAGTTTCCTGCGGAGTCGAACTTGCTGACGAAAGAGTCCCTGTTGCCACCGGAGTTATATTCCTCAGTTCCCGGACCGGGGTCGAAGTCCACAGTGCTGTAGAAATTCCCCGCTACATAGATATAGCCCTGGCTGTCCACAACAACGCCGTAACCACGGTCCTGGTTACCTGCTCCCCACGTACGGACCCATCCGTAGACTGCCTTGCTGACCACCCACGGACCTCCGAGCACAGCACCGTAGCCGTCATCGACCTTTACCCAGATCTCATAATCACCAATTTCCTTGAGCGACCAGTCATAGGGCATTGCGTCCGGTGGATCGGTCGGAGCACCGGTTCCAGAGTTCTCGATGTACCAGTCGATCGTGTGTGTCTGACCCGTGTCAGGATCGGTGAAGTCAACGATGTAAGTGACAGCGATGTCCTCGTCGGTCAGTGCAGTATTCAGGCCGTCGGGCTCGATATCGTCAGTGATATCGATGATTACCGGGGGTGTATTCCCGGGATTATCTGAAACATCGAGATCGTAGCGGAAGAAGGCTGCAAGGGTATCCGTACCGGCGAGATTGGGAGTCCCGAAATCGTTCGTGTAATCGAGTCCCTGCTGTTCGACAATCACCCAGTATTCGTTGTCATCGACACCGGTGACGTCATCCGCCGGTATCTCCACGTGGTAGGTTGAGTAATTTTCGCTGCCATCGACCGGGGTCATGTCGGAAGAATCGAATTCATACACTCCACTCAGGACGGTCGATTCGATAAATACCCGGTAGTCCTCCATGACTACGCTTTCCACGGATGAATCCCAGTCCCAGACGCTGATATCGAGGACCAGATTCCCGCCATTGTCCGTCGGGCTCACGTAATAGACATTGCTGTTATCGTCGACCCTGCACGCGACTGCTTCAGGTGCGTTCGACGGGTGAAATTCCGGTTCAATGCCCCCCCAGTCGGCGATGATCGCGTAGCCGTAATAGATACCATCGGTGTGGGGGAATCGAAGGTAGTAATATCGTGAGTTCAACGAGCCGGATGCGAACTGGCCGTGCTGGCCGGGGTGAGAGTCGAGCCACTCGAACAGATAATCGTACTTATCAAGGCCGTCCGCGAAATACACGTACGGATTGAGGGTTGCGGAGCCTGAGAACCCGGATGTCGCGAAGTGACCCTGAGTGTACTGGAACAGTGGCATCCCACCCTCTGAAAATTCCGAATAGTTGAACCAGCGCGTGTAACCGTCCGGATAGCCGAGGCCGTTCCAATGATTGGGAAGGACCATCTGGTCGGTTCCCTTGACAGGGTAGACGAGATCGGGGTTGTAGGCCATCGAAGCGGAACCGTTACCCATGAAGATCCCGCGAACATCGTACCCGTTGTATTGGGGGAATCCGGGGAAGGGGTGGCCGACTGTGATGCTGGTATAGATGCCGATCCAGTCCGGAGTGGTTTCCACGTCATTTATGTGAAAAGACAGGTTTGAGGGATTATTGTTGATGAAATTCACGACATTTGAGGTGAACATCACGCTTCGGCTCGGCAGAGCTGTGACTTCCATTTCCTCAATATCTACATAAACATCGTAGAGACCCCAGAGATGTGTATGGGATACGGACGAGACAGTATCGCGTGTCAGTTCAGGATCCGGATTTTCAGCAGGGATGACAGGATCGGCACCCCCGGAACACCCGATAAGAATAAGTCCTGCACACAGTCCTGCCAGTAAACAAAGTAAACACCGATTCATGAGTGATCACCTTCCGGAGTGAAACCTGAAACATCGTTAAAAGAAGAAGTAATACAACAGTGTAAAAGTATAACATGAAGCTGGCGATATCAGGCTTTCAGAGCGTCGATAACGTTACGCAGTTTCTGCCTTATCTCGTTTGCAATTGCCGACAATTCGTCGTTCTCAATCCCCATCATTGATGCGACCGGGTTTACGGCTGAGACCTCGACATCACATCCGGGTTTTTGCTGAACGATCACATTGCAGGGCAGCATTGTGCCAATTTTGTCTTCAACTGTCAGCGCCTTGTACGCAAACGGGGGATTGCAGGCACCAAGGATGAGGTAATTGTAAAAATCGACATCGAGCTTACTCTTCAGTGTCGATTTAACATCGATCTCGGTAAGTATCCCGAACCCTTCAGCGGCAAGAGCTGATTTAACTGCGTCGACAGCCTTGTCAAACGAACATGAGAGTGTACAGCCGTAATAGTAGTCCACGATGATCCTCCCCGGGAAGCTGGTTTTCAATAACGAACAGTTTAACAGATAGACAAACCGTGATGAAATATATGAGCAATTGTCAAAGAACCTTATGGATACAACACATAAGAAAGAACCCGCCATGTCTGCTTGCATGACGGGCCTCATTAACACTCTGGCGGATCCATCGTGTTATCTATTTGTCAGTGTTAATAAGTCGTTTCATTAACCGCCGGTCGCGACGGTCATTTTGTCGAGGAGGATCGGTGGTGCGAGTACTCCCGTGTACTTTAACTCGCTTCCTATCTCCAAAACCTGGTCCTTCAGCATTCTGAAGACGTTACCTGCCAGCATTCCGTCCTTGAACCGTCCGATGATCTTGCCGTTTTCGATAACGTAGCCGAGGTTCACGGACACCGAGAAATCACCTGAGAACGGCGACGCCTGATGTGCTCCCATGATCTGGTCGACCAGAACCCCCTTCTCGATTCCAGCGATCAACTCCTCCAGCGTCTTGTCTCCCGGCCTGAAGACGAGGGTAGAATAACCTGCACGCGGATTAGCCGACAGCCCGGCTCTCATGCCGTTACCGGTCGGCTCGACACCCATTTTACTGGCGGTATGAAGGTCATGAATGAATCCCTTCAGGACTCCCTTTTCAATGAGCGGTGTTACCTGTGAGGTGATGCCTTCATCGTCGACTGGTTGTGTCCCCGGCATATTTCCGTAGAGACCGTCATCGTCAATGTTGATGCGGGGATCGAAAACCTGCTCCCCGACCTTATCCTTGTACGGTGACATGTCCTTCAGGACCATTCTCGCGTTCAAGGCGCTCTGTAGTGGTCCGAGGATATCAAGTGCCTTCGGGGTGAGAATGCACGGGTACTCGCCAGCAGGAATTGTAACTACGTTGGATGCATCCTTCAGCTTCCGGACTGTCAGGTCCACCCATTCGTCAGGCTGGGAGCTGAAAGCACCGGAATGATCGAATTCGTATATACCGAGCACGTCGCCCTCGCGAGTAATCGATCCATACAGGTACCCGTAGAAAATTGTCTTTTCAAACGTAGCACGGGCACCGTTTGAGTTTGCGATCTCAGCGGTTATTACAGACCTGTCCAGCTTGGCATCGTAAATCGCATCGCTGTTGGCGTCCCTGGCCTTCCCCACCATATCGTTACCGACTGTCACGAGTTTGCCGGCATCGACCTTCGCCGTGTCTTCATCAAATGAATCAACGTCTGCTGGCTTGAATTCAGCCGGGAGCTCACCAGCGAACTCGCTTCCGAGCGGTGCAAGGTCGCAGGCTGTTTTTACGATGAAATCGGGATCATCGATCTTACTTGTCGCGAAAAACCCGACCTTTCCATCGATCAGCACCCTGAGAGCGATCCCGCTTGATTCCTTCGCTTCAGCAAGTTTGAGCTTATCAGCGCTCCATGCGCACGAAGTGGTCTCGCTGGAAGTCTGGAATACCTCTGCAGCGTCAGAATCAGCCTTTGCCTTGTTCAGAATTTCATCTATCAGTGTCATTACGACTCACCTCCGACAATGCAGTCCTGGATTCTGATGTGCGGTCCGCCGGTTCCTACCGGCAATGGAGCCTGCTCACCCTTTCCGCATCCACCGACCGACTCCCACTTGCGGTCATCGGAGATCATGTCGATATTTTCAAGCGTTTTGAAGAGGTTTCCGGAGATGCTCACGTTTCTGAGCCTCTTGCCTATCTTTCCGTCGACAATTTCAAAGCCCTCATCGGCACCGAATGTGAACTGCTCGAGCGACGTCTGTCCGCCGTGAGGACGTACCGCATAGATACCGTACTTTATGTCGGCAAGCATCTCGTCGAGTGTGTTCGGACCCGGCTCGATCGAGGTATTAGTCATACGGACGATCGGTGCATGCCTGTAGTTGATCGCACGCGCGTTTCCGGTCGGCTTTTCGCCAAGGGCTTCGGCTGTCTCGCGCGAATGAAGCCTGTCGTTGAGAATTCCGTCCTTAACGAGCCATGTCAGCTGTGCCGGAGTTCCTTCATCATCAAATTTGTACGTCCCACCCTGATCGGGGACAGTCGCTCCGTCGGTGATGTTAAGTATCGGGCGACCCATTTTTCGACCAAGCGTCAGGATCTTCTGCCAGTCCTTGTTTTCGTACACGAAATCGGCTTCGCTGAGATGTCCGAACGCCTCATGGACGAAAGTACCGGTCAGGTCAGGATCGACAATTACGGGGTAGACCCCGCCCTTGACCCTGGGCGCGTTCGCGACCTCGATCGCTCTCTTCGCGACTTCATCGGCAAGGGCTTCCTTCCCGAGGATGACATCGTAATCAATTAAGCTGCTCGCGAAATTACGTGCGTCCTGCATCATACCGTCAGGGTCCGGAGCCATGGCAAGGAGAACCATCGTGGCACGCATTTTCTCCTGCTCGATGAAACTACCCGACTTGTTCGCGAATATCCTGCGGTAGTGGAAGTGCATGTACCGGGAAAGAGTCGAGACAATTCCCTCGCTCTTCAGCATGATCTCGTTGTAGTTCTTGATGAGGTCAAGTGTCTCGGTAACCGGGACATCGCGAGGATCGCGTTTGATAACGATCGGGATCGAATCCGTGTGCGGCTCATGCGGGAACAGCTTTCCAGTTCCGGATCCGAGAGCTTTCGCCACTGAAATCGCCTGCTCCACCCGTCCGGGCAGGTTCTCAAGCGAGTTGAAACTGGCGAATCCCCAGCTTCCGTTGACCAGCGCGCGGACGCATCCACCCGCAGAGACACCCTTGTCGAGTGTCTCGAGAGCATCCTTCTGGAACGCAATATTTGTACTTTCTGTCTCTTCCAGCCGTATTTCAACTTCGGCAGCGTCGGCTCCGGTCTTCAGAGCCTCGTCCAGCCGTTCGCGTACGTTCGGCAGTAGAGCGACTTCTTTACTCATTATTCACCTCTCTGGGTATTCCTGTTCGCCCCATTAACACTATGCAATATAGTAACTATTTAGCAGGAATAGTTGCCATTGTCAACCAATTTTGGTGGAAATATTCAACTTTTTTTGCAATAATGAAAATCAGGGCGAGGGAAGCCGAGGCAGATTTAATTGGCAGACAAACGCAGTAAACCCAGGGAATCTAAGATCAGATCTCAGAGCAGACGGCTGCATGACAGCATGGCATGGCTGCTCAGGGGATTCACACTTTCCGACCCCCGTAAGCGATATCCCGACTTTTACCTGTCCCCTCAGCAGTCGTACGTGCTGACGGTTGTGCATGACGAGGAAAGCATCAGTCCCGGCGAGGTCGCGAAGATCCTCAGGCTGGAGAAGTCGCACCTGACGAAAATAGTCAATTCGCTGATCGAGTTAAAGGCAATCGACAAGCAGACAGATCAGCGAGACCGCAGACGTCTTGTGTTAACGCTGACGGAAAAAGGGCAGCAGATTTTCGAGGATCTGGACAAGGCGAGTGTCGATTCCTATGAGGCGTTGATGGTAAATGTCCCGCAGGACGAAAGGGAAAAGGTCATTCACGCGACAGAGGTATTGCTTGAGGCGATGAATGAGTTAAGGCAGAAGAAGGATTGAGTGAAATCCGCCACCAACCATACGGCTGGTGTACAGTTTATAATCCCATTTGTTAATATTGAATAAGGACCGAGATTTCACTAACCGAGATCAATCGGTGCAAGGACCACTAAATGCTCACCGGTTGGGCTGCGGACGAGTGATATGCAGTCCTCGCTTTCGAGTAGGAACTCGCCGCAGGTCCAGTACTGGAACGTATTTACACCCGTTGTCAGAAGATGATCGGTGATGTCGGTTGTCTGGGTATCAGTTGAGGGTGGCTCAGCCGGACCGCCGTAAGTCAGGGGCACACTAAGTGCGTCCATGAGCGGTTCGAACTCGACCGGATCGAAGTAGTTCGTATTTTCGATAAGGAAACAGAGCACACCGCCGTGGAACACGAAGTCCTTCATGTCGTGGATCTCCTGTCCGGTAAACGGTGTGTACTGTGCCAATCCGCTCCTGACGAAATTCACGATGATCATGCGGCATCCGGCGGGATCGAAAGCGGGTTCCTGTGAGCGTACAAAAGTGTACCCAAGCGACTGCACGTGTGTCTGAATCACCGATGTTGAGTACGGAGCGGTCGGGATTACATGGCCTCCCCACCATTTGACGGTCATTTCATCGTTGTAAGGGCCATCGAGATCCCACTCGATCAGGTTCGTGATCAATTGCAGGTTATCGACACCAGTCGTGCAGTGCTCGGTCAATGCGCACCAGTCGGGAAGGCCCACGACATAATATTCCTCAGGCTCAACCGGACCCTCCGGATCGATGGGCACATCGACAACTGTAAATGCAGCAAGCGGTGCTTCCGGCCAGTCGAAAAGGTTCGGATCACCATCGATCTGAGGTGCGTACGTGTCAGGATCCGCACTTTCAGCGGTGATCAGGAATTTCTGGCCTTCCAGACCAGTCGGATGGCAGTTCGGGATGGTTATTCTGTAAGTAGCCTGGGTGTGATGAATCGAGCTGACAAATTCAGCGGATGAAATCACATCCATCGGGCTATCGATGAGCGTTGGGGACTCGACCCAGATGTGTGTCAGCTGGTCGAGGACGGTTTCACCCGAATCAACCTGCCAGTCGCCGATAGTCAGGAGGAAAACAGCGTCACCGCCGTAGGTGGACGGGTCCTCGTAGTATGGACGATCCTCGAATAGCGGGACTCTCAGTAAATACGGCTCCTGGCAGTTCGCGGAGAGGTCGTACGCCTCGACAGGATAATCCGGTTCGAAGGCAGGATCGGGCATCGACCATGACGCGTCGATTGCATATTTGAACCTGAACGGAGGATCACCATTAATATTGAACTGGATCCGGTACCGTCGCGTGTTGAATCCCGGGTATGTCCCGAAAGTCGCGCGCTGGTCGAAATCCATCGAATAGATGGGCGCTTCCTCGTCGAGTGAGTCGCTGAAAACCTTGTACGGGTTTAACGTTGCGTCCGGCTCGAATCCCGGGGTTGTCTTAGCACCGTCGGTGTAACCAAGGATGGTACCGTAGGATGTAAATTCCTGGTAATTCCACCAGCGGGAGTATCCATCGGGGTTGAGAACCCTCGTACCGGTCGGCTGGAAGTAGCTGATTTCAGGATCGTGGATGCCGATTGATCCGCCCTCGGACATGATAATGCCCCTTACATCGAATCCTCGGAACAGGTTGACGCCGATGAACGGGTGACGGAGGCTGATGTCGAGGACGAGGTAGCCGTTAACGGGGTCGCTACCGCTGTTGATGGTTACGGTAAGGAGGTGGATGGGGGATGATGGCGGCTGGAGGAACCTGACGACGTTCGCGTTGAATTCAGCGGTCCTCAGAGGGAGTGTATCGATTGAGTTTGAGTCGGGATCGTAAACGAAATCCCAGAGTCCCCAAAGATGATGTCCGGACTGGGCAGAACCGGATTCAGCCGGTCTTTCAATGGCTGGTGAGGTCGGCTCACCCCCTGAGCAGCTCATTAACAGGAGCATCACGAATCCGCACAGGACTACCGAGTACATTCTTGACCGCATAAGTTGGCCTCCGGCTTGATCAGATCGACTACAAGTATATCGTATCAGGGACCCATACCCAAAAATCATTACATTTTATATGAATGGGTCTTGATTACCATACCTTGATTCAGGTATAATTAAGTTTAGCATTAGTAGGGAGGGTTTACTATGCACCGTGTCAAGCTGATCATCCTGCTGACCATCGTTGCAGTATCCTTTGGCTCATGCAGTAAATCCCAAATCCCTGTATCACCTGATATCAGTACCCCGGATATTCACTCAATTAATCAGGTCGGAAATCATCGCACGATCTGGGGATTGTGGGACGTCTACATCGATCCGGAGAACGAAACGCTGGAAATCGTGCCGCTCAGGGCGCTCAACTTTCAGGCGAATGTTGTCAACCATCTCCAGCCACCTCAATCACCGATCCATATGCTGACGATTAACATCGATGCAGGCACGTCCGACTTTCCATCTGGACTGGTCAATGTCGATGTTACGCTCAACCACCCGTTCCCTGGATCGATATTCTGCGGGTTCGACGTGATGGGTATCGTAATGGACGATCACGATGGCGTTCCGTGGGCGACAGATCCATCGATAATCTCAAGTATTCAACCGAACACACTCCTTCAAAATCCCGATGGATGGACCAGATGGTGGAACCAGGTCGAGTTCACAACGTACGGAACTCTGCTCGGATACATCGAGGGTGCGAGAGCCAATCCGAATTTCACGAGCACGCATACTCTTAATGCATTCAAGTACTTCTGCGATGGTTTATCAGCCGAGGATGATTTTTTCGTAAATATCAACAACCGCGGATTTTTTTCATCGTACAATAACGCAAATAACAAGCGAAGGTACGAACTGCAATTCCAAGTCGAAGATAGTTCGCCCGTATTTAACTTCAAGTACGCAGTAAGCGCGTCATGGGCTCAACCTTACGAAGACATTGAAAATCCCAATTTACCTCAACATTTTCCCATAAGTGCAAACATGCCGGAAGCATATAAGCTTGATGTAATCGATACTGGTTGCAGTGCGTGGTTCTTTGATCAATCGCATTACGGTGGTGATCTGGATCTGAAGCTGGATATCTATGACTGGCAATTATACGGTATGAGTATCGCAGCTACCGAAGAGATCGAGTCCATAAAAATTGAATCACCGACCCTTTTTCAGGGTCCGATTTACCTGGATCCAGCAAATGGATATATGGTCCCGGTTAACGTAACCAGGCGCAGGTACGATATTAACATTCCAGACGTAACCCCATCAGGCCTCAACAATCAACTGCTGCTGGTCACGGTTAATTCGGTTCATCCAGCAACGTACGAACCCCAGATTCCCGGAATAAGCGGTATCGATTATCCCGAGGGACATCTCGCAGCGTATTACATATACGACGTACCAATAAAGGTGAATTACGCATGGGATCATATCAACCTTGGCCACCCGCACGATATCTGGATGACAAACGGTATTTTCGACCAGGACGATAATCCGATTGTGGCAGTATCATCTGCGGACGGCGGGGCCATGTATCATTTTTATGCATGGAACGGAATCGATTGGGATCACGACACACCGTTCGGTTACGGAGACACGGGTGCGCACTGCTCGATCCGCATGTGCTTCGATCCCGACTGGAACCTCGCTGCTGTTTGGCCGAACATCCACTGGAACGGTGCGAATCGCGACAGCGTCATAAATATACGCGACCACATCTCACTGGACTGGAACTACTCTGAGATAGATACATCCTACTGCGGCGGGTATTTCAACGTAATCGATCACGACGGAACAAATTACGGGGTTTCGTTCAACATTGACGACGATACGTTGTGGTTCGCGTATGGTCAGCCCGGTGACTGGGAAAAGGAAGCTGTAGGACCTCTTGTTGGCGACAACTGCATGGATTTTGCGTTCGACTCCTTTGGCAATCCTTACATCGTGTCAACAGAGCCATGGGCGGTCAATAATCTGACTGTTTGGTACAACACAACTGGAACCTGGCAAATGCATGTGATCTATGCATCGCCTGTTACATGCCCAAGAATCTCTGCCGGGCTTTCCGGTGAAATGTATGTTACATATTACGACGATCCCGGACTCAAGTTCTCGCATGGTAGTGAATTAAACTGGATGACATCAACAATCGTGCCTGGTGCCGCGATCGGTTCAATAAATTTTCTGGACGAGCTGGATATCAGGACTGACTCACATGGACAACCCCACATCGCGTACAAGGACAACCATGATGATGGTGTTTCATATATCTACAGGGATGAAGGCGGCTGGCACGACCAGTTTGTTGCACCTTCCTTCGACAGGGCAAAAATCGCTCTGGCACTCGATTCGATGGACCGTCCGTTAATCGTTTACCTTGGTCCTGACGGTCTTAATGACCTTCGGGTAGCCTGGGGCCATTGGTAAACCAGAGATTACTTCACAAGACGTATGCGGTCCATTTATGCTAACATCCTCTCCCTGAGAGGATATTTTTATGGCTGATGCAAGCACGCTGCTGGGCAGACCCGTCGCGAAAGCGATTAACGAAGCTACCAGCGAAATAAGTATAGAGTTCGCCTCAAAACACGACCGTCCCCCGCGACTCGCGGTCTTGGCGTCCCCGGATCCGTCCGGACAAAGTTATCTCAAGACCATCCGAATCACGGCGAAAAAAGTCTCTGCAGAGGTTGTCGAGATCCCCGTAAATCCCAAATCAGACCTGATGGCTATTCAGCGGGAGGTCTTTAAGCTGAACGACGACCCGCTGATCGATGGAATCCTCGTACAGGAACCACTTCCTGACGGCGTCAAGCTGGAAGAAGTCGGACGTGCGATCGACCAGACGAGGGATGTCGACGGGATTACTCCGTATCAGTCCGGACTGTTGTTCAGGGGCTCAAACAAAGCCCTGCTGCCACCGACCGCGCGCGCAATATTCGAAATACTCGATTTCAGCCGCATCGGGCTGAAAGGCAAGGAAGTTGTAGTGCTCGGGAGGAGCCTCGTTGTCGGCAAACCTGCAGGTATTCTCGCGCTTGGACGTCACGCGACACTAACGTGGTGTCACTCCCGGACGCAGTCGCTTGCGGCAATCTGCAAGCGTGCGGAGGTCCTTATTGTAGCGATCGGACGCGCCAGAATGGTGAACGAGAAATTTATCCGTCCCAGCGCGACCGTAATCGATGTGGGGATCAATGTCGACGACAAGGGTAAACTCTGCGGCGATGTTGATACTGAAAGCATCATTTCCACAGCCGGTGCGTACACGCCAGTTCCGGGTGGTGTGGGTCCGGTCACGACAGCATGCCTGTTCGATAACCTCTTAAAGGCAGCAAATTACCGTTTCGAGTTAAAATCATAGGTGAAAGGTGAAATCGGTAAGAGTTACCCCCTTGCTTACGCGCGGGGCACTGTTAATAAAAGGGCATTTATTCTCTACCACTCCCCGTCGTCCATCACTTTAACGATATAAACATCGGCACTACCGTTAGATGTCCAATCTTCAACGGTGGGTCCGGGATCGAAATCGACCGTGGCATTGAAAAATCCGGTTGAGTACACGACGTCACCCGGTCCAACAGCACAATCGGCGCCGTAATCACTCTGGCTGCCGCCCCATGTCTGAACCCAGATATACTCGAGCGACGAATCAAGCTTGCTGAGGAAGATATCGTAGTACCCGTTGGACGTACGATTCTCCGTTCCCGTTCCCGGGTCGAAGTCCGCGAAATCGAAGAACTGACCGCATACCAGCACGTTACCTACGCTATCTATCGCGAGACCGTTAACTACATCATTACCCGTGCCTCCCCACACGGCAACCTCCTGGAAAATACCGGATACATTGAACCGGCTCACGAAGCAGTCGTTGTTCCCGGCAGAGGTGTGATAATCCGTTCCCACTCCGGGATCAAAGTCAACTGTACCTATGAAATATCCGCCACAGTACACGTTGGTGCCGTTAAGAGCGACAGTCGCACCGCTGTTCCAGCCCGCAATACCGTCCCACGTTGCGGCCCATTCGTGAGTGCCGTTAGTGTCGAATTTAGTCAGGAAGAGATCGTAGTCGACAGCCGTATGATTATCAGTTCCGGATCCCGGGTCGAAATCAACAGTCCCCTGGAACCGTCCGGCTACGTAAACATTCCCCGACGAATCTGCAGCTCCGTCGTATGCCGTGTCCCAGCCCCCTGCACCCCATGTCCTGACCCACTGGAATTCTCCGGATGAATTAAACTTACTCAACCAGCAGTCGTCGCCACCGGCGTTAAACCGCCAGTCTGTTCCCGAACCCGGGTCGAAGTCCACCGAACTTGATCTGAATCCACCCATAACGTAGATGTTGTCCGAACCGTCGATCTGCGGCGACCCGCTCGATTCATAGTATGTACCGCCCCAAGTCCTGCACCATAACAGGTCGCCATCGGAGTTGAATTTACTCAGGTAACAATCGTACATGCCAGTTGTCGAGTGATAATCGGTACCCGGACCGGGATCGAAGTCGCAATTCGCTCCCCTGAAAGTGCCCATGACAATCACGTTTCCAGCATTATCGCACGATACGCCATTTCCCCAGCCGTTCCCACCGGCCACGCCCCATGTCAACGCCCATACAAACTCACCACACGAATTGAATTTTGACAGGAATGAATCACTACTGCCGAGAGCGGAATGTTCGTCAATCCCCGGACCCGGATCGAAATCAACCGTATACCTGAATTCACCCGTAACGTACACGCTCCCCGATTCATCGGTCGCTGTTTCGTAGCTTGCATCGAGGCTGATTCCACCCCAAGTTCCGGCCCATCCAGCACCGACAATCGCGAAATCGCCATCGGAAGTATCAGTAACCAACGGGTCATCGGTTGATGTTACCCGAGCGCGAACTGCATCGGATTCATCGCAGGGAATGTCCCACGTGTATGATCCGTCGTTGTCTTCATCGACAGCGATCGTATGGATATCAGACACGAAGCCGTCTTTCGAGTACTCAATGAACACTGTTCCCGTAATATACTCAGAGTCCCACGTGATGTCCTCGGTTGCCCCGACGTCCCATTCCTCGCCACCGTTCGGCGTGAGAACTTCGATATATGACGGCGGTTCCGTGGAGACCTCAACCTCAGTCATGAAATAACTGCAAAGCTCACCTTGAGCATCGTTTTCAATCCCAAATTCATTGGAGTAATCGAGTTGTGGATAATTGACTTCGATCCATACGGTCAACGGAGCAGTGGATTCAATCGACTGGACAGGTATCTCCGTCAGGTATGTGTAGCAGTGATCGGAACTCGCGATGGGGGTCATGTCCACTCCACCACCAAACCACCATGCTTCTGAATAACAGCGGATCACGTATTCACCCATCACACCCGATGTCTCAGCCGACCAGTCCCAGACTGTCAGCTCCAGTCGTACTTCACCGCCGAAGTCCGCCGGGTTAATGATGTAAACGGTGCTGTAGTCCACGATATCGATAACAAGCGCCTCATCAGCGTTGGCCTCAGGCGGAAAGTCTTCGATCGATGGGGAGCTAGTGCCGGGACTTCCCAGCACACCCGGTGTATAACCCAGTAACGGCAACGGGACCGATCCGAATTCAAGCCTGTTGAACCACCTTGTGTACCCATCCGGATTAAGCATATGCTGCCCATTGTGATCTGTTACTGTCCACTGAATCGGACCCGGATACAGGTCCGTATAGGTTCCCATAAAAACGCCGATTACATCAAAGCCCGTATACATGTTGAGTCCCGGGAAAGGATGCCTGAGTCCCACATCGACTGAGATGTCCGTTGTGCCGGATTGAGTGTCGATAGAGTTGATATCAATAATCAGGTTTGACGGTGGTCCGTCGACAAAGCTTGTTACGTTGCACGCGAACATCGCGGTTCTGAGCGGTATTACTTTAACCTCTTCAGTCTCGACATCGATCCAGCAGTCGTAGAGTCCCCATAGATGTGTGTTTGCAGATGTCGCTGAATTCTGCAGGACCAATTCTTCATTCGCCGGTGTGACAGGTGAATCTCCACCTGTGCAACTAAAGATACCGAATATACCGGCTAATATTACCAATAGCGGGAATAGTCTGAGACGCATAGCATCTTCCACCTTGTATATTGATTGTAAAGCTGCCTCGAATACCGACTCGCATCAATTGATGTAAATACTAGGAATAATTGAAATTGTAGTATATGAACTGCAATACCGCAATATTCCCAAGCAAATTTTTATGGTCCTCCTGGTGTCGTCAACTAGTTATTCAGTGATGGTATACTGATTTCGTAGAATGAAATATTTCGGAGGGTATGTCATGGTCCCTGTACGATCCCGAATTAAAATACTGGCAGCTATCGCGTTTGCTGTTTTATTTATTGCGGTCCCGGCCAATGCGACCACGGAAATGATGGTGCTTCTCGATGCATCGAGTTCCCTGGCCTCGCCCGGAAGCCCCGGAACAAGCCATTCAAAGTACGAGGAAGTCACACTGGCGGTTAACCAGTTTCTGACAGGGCTTGCTCCCGACATCTGGGTGGGACTCAGGATCATGGGAGGGTCGCCGACATCGGATTGCTACACGACCTACCTGTATTTCATACCCAACGCCGGGATGAGAAGCCAGTTCCAGGATTACATGGTCGCAACCCGTCCTGCCGGAACCCGTGCACTGCTGCAGGGAATCGAGGATTGCATAGGCGACATGGGGGCAGCCGAATACGGCACCGATAAGGTGATCCTTGTAATCACAGACGGAGGAGATGACTGTGGACGGGAATTCACAACGCTTGTGAACACCCTGGCATGGACGTCGAGCGTACCAAGGATCGTGATTATCGGGCTCGATCTGAGCATGGATGTGCGGGAGACACTTGGGGAGGTCGCGGCAGCGTCAGGTGGACGTCTAGCGGACGTGGAAAGTATTTCGGATCTTGAACCAGCACTAGTAAATTTCGCGGAGGAGTTCAACAGCAACCTCAGGATACACCTGATCGACTCAACCGGATTGGCCATCGAGGGTGACATAATCGTCAGGAACCTGGACACGGACGTAATTGTCGCGGAGCATCTCGATTTATCGGACCACGCTATGACACTGGCCCCGGGACGCTACGAAGTAACAGGCCGTTACCTTGGAATTGAAATGACCAGCGGCTCCTTCACCATCGATTCAACGTCCAGCGAGAACGTGAACCTCGAGTTCGATGTGCACCGTAACTATTTCACCCTTCAGCTCCGGGACCTCGCAGGTGAGCCGTTAAGAGCAAGGGTCACATTTTTGAATTCCGCAATGGAGCCCGTTCTTACAACAGAGGTCGGCGCATATCATACGGTCCAGCTCCCGTCAGGCACGTACTCCGTAGAAATTCGTGTCGGCGACTATACAAATCAGTACGGCGGCATCATGATCGGTCCTGCCTACGAGGAATTTTACGAGCTCGAAATCCCCGTGGAACTCGCGATCCTCGAGGTAGAGGTCACGAATATTTACGGGTTCCCTCTCAACGCGGAGATCAAGATCTTCGACATGGACGGAACGATCATGGACGAGGCTCCGTATTCATCCTACCTGTACTCCCGCCTACCGCCGGGCACGTATCGAGTCCAGACAAACTTCGAGAGTCACATAGCCGAGGAAACAATTACGCTATTTTCTGGTGAACAGGCACAGCTCGGAATCGATCTGGATGTGGCCATTGGTGATCTTTACATCCTGCTCCGGACGGAATCGGGCAGCGATGCCTGGGGATGGGTGCGAGTGTACAACAGCGACGGCCATGTGCTCGAGAGGTTCGACCGCGAACGGATAGAGTCGCCGGACTGGTACGTGACTGATATACCGGCCGGATTTTACCGGGTCGAGGCTGAAGTGGATAATATTATAAGGGTAATGACAAACGTGGAGATCAGGGAAAACGAGGAGACGGAGATCACGATTACGTTCCCGGATCGGGTGTATTGAGGCCGGACAAACTGTCGGCGTTACAATTCAAGGGATATTCAGAGAGGTAATATCTTCGATTGTCTCACGACGTCGTAATTCCGTGTGGGTTCCCTTGTCTATCATGACAATTCCGGGACGTGGTCCGGCGAAGTTGTTTCCGAAACTATAAAAATAGGCGCCTGTATCGAGAATCGCGAGGTGGTCGCCGGGACGAACCTCGGGCAGTTCGACTGCTGATGAGACCCGGTCGAGGGCAGACGGCATGTTTCCGAGGATTGTGTACGTTTGTCCCGGACCTGATGAGTGCCTGAGCGGAAGGACGCGGTGGTTCTCGACGAGCAACATTGTTGAAAGGCTCATAGCGCCAGCGTCGCAGATTATGTAATTGCGATTTCCCGGACGTTTCACCACTTCCTGAACGGTAAGTAAGATTAACATGGTCGATGCAGACAGTGCCCGACCCGGTTCAGCGATTAACTCATCGATTTTTACTCCCCGCTTAGCCAGTTCAGTTGTCAGGTTGCGAAGCTCTAATGCAACCTGACCGAGCAGGTCATTTGCATCAGCTTTAATGGACTGAGGTTTGCTTCTTCCGAGCCATGAGAGCAGAAGGTCGATGGGATTGAGCACTGGTGCTGACGAAATTCCGTAACCACCACCGATGTCGAGGACTTTAACGGTCAATCCCCTTTCTTGTGCGGCAGCTACGAGGTCTGGGATGATCGAAAACGACTTCGCGTAAGGTCGAGGCGATCTGATTCCCGAGCCGATGTGAAAATGGAACCCGACGAATTCAAGTTTACCGCTTTTTGAGATAAGATCGAAAGCCCGCGAGAGTTCATCGGAGCCCTGCATGAAGCCGTAGGGTGAGCGTGAAGAACCGCTCGCAAGAGTTTGATCGAGTACCGGGGTTTTCAGTGACGGGCAGATACGAAATCCGATGTTCACCCGGTCCGGGAACTTACCTGACAGGTTTTCGATGAACGTAAGCTGGTCGAGTGACTCCAGATTCCACATTTTTGGCTTTGATTTCGCCACATCGATACAGAAGTCCTCATCTCTCTCGATTCCTGTGATTACGATGTCTGATCCGTCAAAGCCAAGCTGGCGGACGAGTTGAAACTCCCACGGTCGTACAATTTCTACGCCGAGATCGTGGGATTTCAGGACCTTCAGGTATTCCGGGATCGGGTTGGTTTTTACAGAGTAGTGAATTCTAAGGTTAACGCCGGAACTACGGAATGGCTCGATGAAAGCAAGGATAGATCGATCAATTTCCGGTCTGGAAAGGATATGGAGAGGAGTGCAGTAGTGGGCTGCGATCGAGGAAAGTTCGCAACCGTCCCAGACAAGTTGATTATTTTCGTACTCAGGATGCATCTTTGGATCTACTGTCCGGATCAGGTTCGAGGTCAAATCGATTATAGCTGAAAACCGGCAAAGCGATCAGCCAGACGAGTAACGCACCACCGATGGTAACCCATGTCAGAGGGTTGCCGGGTGGATAATCGATCAGTTTTAAGTACCAGGGTTCATTTGGTTCAATGAACCAGGATAATTTAAGCGTGGAAATGAGAATCCAGGCGATACAGATCAGTTGTGCCCATGACAGTGGCCCGATTGCCAGCTTTCTCTGGTACCTGAACCAGTCCAGGGAGAAACTGAACCAGCCAAGCAGGTTAATAATCAACGCGCCGGGAAATCCATGATGGAGCATTCGCAACGACCAGATCAACAGGACAACCTGCAGAATTATTAATCCTGTCACTGCAGTCACGACCTGGATCGGAAACAGAGGTTTATTGAGCATCGATGATCCACGTACAGTCCTGTGTATGTCATTCGAATAGATCACGGCAACCTCTGAATCAGTCGCTTTGCCGTGATCCGCACTGGTTAAAGCGTTCGCGAATGACCAGAAAGACCAGAGCACGATGAACGATGTGAGTCCGATATCGAGGTACTCCAGCATTGACACAGGTTTCAGAACATTAAGGAGTCCAACAAACAGGATCATGGCAGCGACCATTCCAGTCGCTGTAATAACACCGTACTCAAGGTACAGACCGTCCTTGCGCCCTCGAAAACGGATAATTTTCGGGTGATTTACCCACGCGCTTAGCCCTCTTCCAAAGGATTTGGCGAAATGCACCAGCCATTTGATCTTCGGGATAGGATAAATCAACGGAACTCTCGCTTTGTACTGCTGGTATTCCTCACCGAACCGTGCCTCGAGGACCGGTTCCTCGATCATGCGCGCGTAACATGCGTAAAACATGGTGAACATCGGCCATGCGAGCACGGTCATCCAGAACGAGGGTATCATCAGGCTGACACCGAGGAAGGTTAACGAAGCACTGAAGTAGATCGGGTGCCTTGACATCCTGTATAAGCCTTCAGTCACAAGCTTCGACGGTGGGAGTGGAGAGATTGGGAGCCCGCCGCCCGTCACCCTTATCTTTATCACCGAGGCCACAAGAAAAGCCGATCCTGTCATGACCAGCATCGAGCCGAATGTCCTGCAAATGTCGGGCCTTAAATTGAAAGGGTTTCCCGCACAACGGTCAAGGGAAAGGCCAAGCATGCCGTGAAGTACCGGAACGATTAATGCGGTCGAGACGAAGATCAGGACTGACAGGATGATCCTTCGCGGCATGTAGAAGCCTTCCGTGCGGTGTTTATGTCAAATCAAGTCTTAGCTGGATCTCATCACGTACCGGGATTCCCGCAAATCCGAACGGACTATGCCCGTGTTCGCGTTCAACTTCCCCGGTAAGGATGTTATCAATCACAAATCCCATGCGCTGGTAGAAATAAAGTGCCGGGATGTTATCGTTCGTGGTGCCGAGTTTGATTGACGGAAGATTACTCGAGCGTGCGACCTCGATCGACTTGTACACGAGCTCCCATCCGACACCTCGTGCGTGCCACTGCGGCCAGACGTGGAAAACAACGATGTGCAGGAAGTCAGGTTCCGCCAACAGTGCAACATGCCCGGCTATACCGTGAGTATCCGGACCGTCCTCCTCTTCGGCAATAAGCAGTGGGTCGGGAACGGCGATGTAATTCTCGCAATCGCTGATTTTCCATGTTCTTCCGAACACATCCTGCTCCATCGAGTCCCAGTAGAATTTGTTAATGGCTTCAACAGCGCGGAGTTGATCCGGATTTCCTAGATCAGCAGCATCTATAGTGCCCTGGAAGCGAGGACGTCTGGGAATTTCGCCAGGGGATACTGTTATCAACCGGGACTTACGAAGTGTGAGTGGTTCCCCGGACAGGAAAGAGCGGTACAAAGGCTCGTTTGTATATCCTTCTTCAGGCATTGTGCTCGGTTTTAACCCCCATGATCCTGTATGCCACCTCGAGTGCTTCACGTACCGGGCGGACGTCATGGACACGGAATATCCGTCCACCGTAAAGCATGGATGCGACACAGGCACCGATTGTCCCGTTCAGGCGGTCGGTTACGTCGTTGTCCAGGATCTCACCAATGAACCGCTTGCGTGACGGGCCAATGACCAGCGGTCTATGATATTTCAGCCATTCGCTGCAATCCCTGAGAATCGTCAGGTTGTGCTCGAGGTGTTTTCCGAATCCGATGCCGGGATCGAGGGCAATATTTTCGTGAGGAATCCCCCGGCTCTCGGCGAAATCGATCTGGTCACCGAAAAACTGTCCGATTTCGTTGATTACGTCCTCATAACCCGGAGATACCTGCATCGACCGGGGACGTCCGAGCATGTGCATAATGACGATCCCGAGGTTCTTTTCAGCAATGAAGTCAGCCATGTAGGGTGAATCACGCAGTCCGGACACGTCATTGACAATAACAGCGCCGGATTCGACCGCTGGTTCAGCGACTTCGAGCCTGCGGGTGTCGATCGAGATCGGGATTGCGATTCCAGCGTCGCGGATTCCCTCGATCACGGGAATCACACGGTTTAATTCCTCGTCGACGGGGACGGCATCTGATCCGGGACGGGTAGATTCACCGCCGATGTCGAGGATGTCGACGCCTTCATCGACCATACGTACTGCCTGTTCAATGGCCACGTCAGGCTCAAGGAATTGACCACCATCGGAGAAGCTGTCGGGGGTCGTGTTGATGATGCCCATGATGATGGGCCGTGAGCAGTCGATTGAATGGTTTACGAAATTCCAGATGTTTACCGTGTCCGGCATTACGGCAAGTATAAGCGTAATGGTGGAGATGGAACAACCAATCGCCCGGGGTGACCACGTTAAAGTCAAAGAGTGAATCACAAAGTGAACCTGTAACGTGGTAAGATTATCGTAGATAAATACGAGTGTTTCTCTATTCCTTATTAGTACAGAGGGATGAAAAAATGAACAAGATATTTCCTGTTCTGGCACCAGGTGTCGTGATAGCATTTATTGTCGTCATGACCTTTGCACTTCCCGCGTCAGCGGAGATCCTCAACAACGATGAATACGGATCGATGGAGATCATCGACATCAGCGTGATCGAGAACGCGGCGGATATGTTCTCGCCCATAGGGCTCACGTTCAACGTGTCGCGTGGCGGGATGCTCTATCCAGGCGAAGAAATTACCATCAGGTACCAGGGTCAGCACGACAGGTGGGTAAGCATTCTGGATTTCTCACCGGACCGGATAGTTAAACCTCTCGTAATGAACAACCAGACCCGTCTGACAGACGGTGGGCTGGAGAGGATGTACTATGGGACGGTCGGTGACGCAATTGGGAAGGAATATGTACTTATGGTGGTGTCATCGCTTCCTCTGACTGATTCACAGCTCGAGGATATCGCGCTGGCACCGGATGAAATCGAACTGGACGACCTGATCCTGTCGGTTTCGGTGAATGATTTCACAGTCAGAGCCGTCGAGGGCAATCCGAACAGGGTAATCGACTGGGCTGAGAGCCTGGATGGTCCACCGGTTGGTGAGTTCATCGAGCTGGCTGAATTTGCGGAATTCCTGGATTATCCTCTGAACACTTACCCGTACAATCCATGGCAGTACATGTATCTTTACCCGTACGCGCGGTTCAGGCCGACTGTCTACATGGAGCAGTACGGACCATTTTCAAAGAACTGGTATGTTATCCCAGTCGGGAACACATTCCAAAACAATTTCTGGGACTACACGACCACTGGATGGATTGATAACGGAATATGGGTGATTCCACCCGGAGGTCACTGGCAAGGAACGTTCTATGCAGACGATCCGTATCTCGATTACTACCTGAGGGTTCTACCCTATCTTGTCAGGGAGAACACGTCGTACATGAACCTGATGGTCGAGATAAACGGGACACTGGTGCAATCGAGTATCTATTTTACTGCCGCTATCGGCTGGGGTGAGTACTGGACCTCGGACCCGTTCGCGTATTACTCACTGGAACGGCTGCTGAGGCAGGGCGACAATGTGATAAGGATTTACTGGCCGTCGGACCAGGAGGAAGACCTTGAGCTTCAGATGCTGGACATGGTTCCAATTGAGGAAGCGGAGGTCGAGGGTGGTGAAGTGCCGGGTACGGGTATCGGTGAGCCGGTGGTCAGTGACTAAGAAATAGTACTATTAACTATGCGATTGCAGACCGGCTGTTCAGCCGGTTTTTATTATGTCGCTGAGGGCTTTCATGAGGTCGGATTTTCTGAAGGGCTTGGTGATGAATCCGTTCGCGCCTTCATTCATCGCAGTATCGATGGATTCCTGCTCAGCCTTCCCTGAAACGAAAATCACGGGGATGTCTTCAGTGGCATTGTTTTCCCTCAGCAGTTTCAGCAATGAGAGTCCATCCATACCAGGCATCATCCAGTCGAGGAGGATCAGATCGACAGTGTTATCTTTAAGCATCTTAAGGCCTTCATCGCTGCTGATCGCTGGAAGTATTTCGAATTCACCACCAAGCATAACCTCGAGAAGCCTGATCGTAAACTCATCGTCATCGACAACAAGAATGCTTGCTATTTTCTGCTGATCAACTTCCTGAACCATAGATTTCCGGACGGTCGGCACACTGGTATCCATTTCAGTTGTATCGTCCTTTTGTATCCTGTCAGTTTTATAAAGAGGTAATCGGATTGAAAATCCTGTTCCAATCCCTACAGTACTCTCAACTGCAATGTCGCCACCCATCATGGTGACCAGTTCCTTTGAGATGGCGAGACCTAACCCGGAGCCATCGTGCGACCTGGTGTTGATCGGTTCCACCTGATAGAACCGATCGAAGATATGAGGCAGCTCATCTTCCGAAATACCGATACCATCATCAATGACCGCGATTTCCCCCATGTGACCGTTCAAAGAAGTTTGAATTGTAATTTTCACATTCGAGCTGGAGTATTTAATTGAGTTGTTAACAAGGTTCTGCACTACCTGCTTGAGACGATTGGGATCTGCATAGAGAGAGAACAGGTCACCCTCCCATGACAGGTCGACCGGTTTACCGTGATCGAGTTGTCCATATGTCGAAACAATTTCCATCAGAAACGCGTCGATTGGGACTTCTTCCCGACTGAGGCTCATGCTGCCGCGTTCCAGCCTTGAAAGCTGGAGAAGGTCCTCAATCAGGTTACGAAGTGCATCAGCACGGGAGTAGATCATCCCGATGGGCTGCCGGAGATCATCTGACAGGTCACCGTATGTACCGTCGAGTATCAGCTCGGAGTAGCCGATGATCGGAACGAGAGGAGTTCTCAGCTCGTGAGAAACCATGGATAAGAACTCGGTTTTGACTGCCATGGCTTCCCTCAGCTCAACGTTCCTTCGGGCAAGTTCGCGCTCAGCCTGTCTCCGGTCAGTGATGTCGATAAGCTGGGAAAGCATATGATGCTTTCCACCGATTTCGACGACATCTGCTGATCCCAGGAAGTTACGGACCTCACCGGATTTCTTCCTGAGCCTGACCTCAACATTAGCAACGGGTGAACCCTTCATGAGAATTTCTTTCACCCGGGTCCTATCATCAGGTGAGTCCCAGATATTTAATTCCTCAGTAGTCAAGCCGAGGAGTTCGTCGACGTCATATCCGAGCAGGCCAGCAGCAGCGTCGTTGACCCTTAAAATGGTACCGTCATCAAGCATGCTTAGCACTGTACCGACGGGACCGGTGTAAAACACCTTTGAAAAAAGCTCCTCGGATTCACGTAGCGCCTTCGCTGCACGAATACGCTGGATCAGGTTCCACATACCTTCCATCAGCAGTGTGAGTTGACGAACATCGAATTCAGTATAGTCAGAATCCTTATTCCCAACCCCGATCAATGCAACTGTCTGGTCGTTATCGACGATTGGCGCGAGAATCACCCTGTTAACAGCTTCCTGGCCCTGCGGCAGACCCTGTGCACCATCACAGTGCCGGGCAAGGTCGTTAATCAACAGCGGTTTACGTCCGTTGATCACCTCGAAGAGCAGCCCGCTGTTGCCCAGAGGCAGGTCCATGCCCTGGGCACTACTGTAGTGTTGGGCTTCAGTGTCACCGGGCCAGGTGTACATAACAAGGTCGTTCCTGCTTTCATGGACGAAAGCAAGGAATCCGATTGCTGATCCGGTAAGTTTGTTTGCCTGAGCCAGTGTGTAGACGCAGATTTCTCCTTCGTCCGCGTCGGACATCTGGTTAAGCTGCAGCAGGGATTCCAACCGTGCCTCTTCGAGACGCATTAACTCCTCGGCGGCTTTACGCTCAGAGATATCCATGATAATGCCCCGGAGACCAGCGAGGCGGTTATTTTTCATAATGGGAGTGGAACTGATGACAACCGGGAATGTGGAGCCATCTGCTCTCATGGCACGGTATTCATTAAAGCTGGTATCTGTTTCCAGCTCACCCGAGAGTATTTTACCCAGGTTGGCTGCGGCTCTCTGACGGTCCTCCGGTGCGAGCATATCAGTAGCTGACAGGATACCCTCTTCGTAATCCTCCCTCTTGTACCGGAACAGCTGAAAAGCCCTGTCATTCACGTACGTGAGCTTCCCCTTCATATCGAGCTCAAATATTACCTCTGGAAGGGAGTCAACCAGTTCATGGTATTTCTTCCCGCTCAGCTTCAGTTCCTCGACAAACTGTGCCCTTTCGCCGACATCACGCATGGTGCCGACTATTTTTACCGGATCACCATCATCATTTCGAATCAAAGTGGCATTAATTGAGGCAAGCCTTTCGGAGCCATCTTTATCCCTGAACATCAGCTCATAGTCAGTAACGAACCCACGTGATGCAAGTGCCAACAGGTAACCAACGCCGTCTGCGGGATTTACCAGGGTCTGCTCGAACGACCTGCCAATAAGCTCGGTACGATTATAAGAACATAACTGCTCAATCGACGGGCTCAGCTCCAGAATCTTCCCATCGACACTTGATTCAAAGTAAATGTCCTGAATATTGGTGAAGATACTCTTGTATTTTTCTTTGCTCTCGAGAAGACGCTGCTCTGACAAGAACCTTTCTTCTTCCCTGCCCCAGGCGGTGGCAAGGGTACTGACTGCAGTTAAATCTGTATCAGAAATCACGCAATTACCTGTAAAAGCAAGACTGAGAGAGCCGACAGGTCTGCCGTCAGCCTTGACGATATGGCCGATGAATGTCTGGTAGCCGTGTAATGGTGCACAAGGGTCGGTATTAACGAATTCAGAGGTCTGGATGTCGCTGACTATGAGGCATTCATCCTTATTAGCCTTGATAACCTCGTAGCAGAGGTATCCAACTGGATCAATGCCCTCTTTAGCTTTGAAATTCGGGCATGAAAATACATCCTTACCGGATTCCGTCCGTTGCATACAGCGGTTATAACCTGCGAAGTCAGCTCCCAGGATATCTTTGACTGCAGCGACGATGGTTTCAATATTACGGGGGTAGTCCGTACCGAGGCTGAGCAGGCACTTGTTTACTGCTATCATAGACCTCTCGGCCTGAACCTGTGCCGTAATGTCCGTTGCGCTCCCGATGATATATTTAAGCTGACCGTCGGAGTCATTCAGAATAGTGATCTTAATATTAAGTATGTGCCTTTCACCTGAGCTGGAAACAATCGTGCGAACCATCTCATCGGGTGTTTCACCCCGGGAGATCCCATTGAAAATGGCCCGGGCATCATCAAATTCTTCAGGTTCAGTGACCACTTCCCAGGACGGGACACCGATAATCTCGCTGCTGTCCACCCCCAGAAGTTTCTCAAGGGCACGATTGGCGAATATTATCCTGCCTTCACAATCGCTCACCAGAACAAGATTCGCGATGGATTCCATGATCACGTCAGCAAATCCAGCTTTACTTCCACCCGATATTTGTATATTCGAATCAGACATTTTTCCAGTTCCTGCTGAAGCACACATCTGATTGTGTCATTAGCATTACTTACAGAGTTCGCAGATTCTAAAAGCTACGAAGTCTGATCCACCCGGCCTCCGAAGCGGAAAATTCAGGATCGCCTTGCAGGCGACCATATATAAGATCGTCAACTGTGAGGGGTGACACTTAATCAGTTTGAATCAGGCCTGTATTAATACTGGCAAATACGCAAGGGGAGTACCAGGACGGTCATTGGATAACAAGCCAGCCAGCGGAACCCTCAGCGTAGCCCGCTGTATTACTGATATTTACCTCGTCTGAACCGTCCGGACGCATTACCCAGATGTCCTCATGCTCGAAGACCGGGTCCTGGCGGAAGAAGAAGATCAGGGAGTGGTCCGGAGAAATGTGACGGATATTCGAAACCGGTGGAAGGAGGTAGGATCTGGCAGAGGTGTCTGTGAGATACTGAAAATCGTCTCCGTTCAAACGACAGGTGGCTATACGGGTCATGGGGGTATCCTCACCGGAAATATCCTCCTGCCGCCTGAGTACCAGGCGCTGTTCGTCAGCGGTACTGAAAATCTGGTAAACGTAAGTGACGGTATTGGGATCCAGAAGACTGGTTTCGGTCTGGTCTTCAAGATTTAACTCAACAACCAGCCGCGACCTGACACCGCCAAGAGGGCTTGCCGTGTCGTCGAGCGGTTTGAGATCGCAATAGATTCGCGAAGCATTGTCGTTAACGAATGCCGGACCGACCTTGGTAACATTTTCAAACCTGTGGAGGATATCGATATCGCCTGTATCAATATTAATGGACTGGTAATAAAAGACTCCCAAAATTGTAAGGTCGCGGATAACCGACACGCAATGTCGCCCGTCCGGCATCAGGGTAAGGGGAACATCCTCTACCGGCTCGGTGTATAATCCGGAAATCCGTCCGGTCTCAACTTCGCACCTGAAAATATTGAATTCACCGGATTCAGTCGACCAGCGTGAGAGAAATACGACCTGATCACCCTCAGGGGTGAAAACCGGGGCTGTTCTCACAGCACGGGAGTAGAACCCGGTGGAGGATACGTCGCGGTAAGATCTCGACTCAAGATCGTAAATGAAAAGGTGCCGTTCATCCTCGCCTGTCTCGCCGAGTGCGCTCCCGACAAATGCTACATGCGTGCCCGCCGGGGACGGGGATATATGAAAAATGTGACCTGGAAAGCTGAACAGGACGTCTCTACGGGGTTCTTCAGCATCCGTATCATCAGTATTAATGACCGGCTCAGCGATGAGGACCCGAGCGATGCGATCGACACCGAATGTTCCAGCCCGGGGGTCGTTGACCGTATAAATCAGACGAAGTCCGGGTGATTCCCAGAGAGGACGGTCCTCAGCGATAACGGGATCGTCATCCCCTGCTGGTTCCTCGACTCCGGAATCCGGGCAGGCAACCGTTAGAAGCATTAAAATTGCCAGCAGGAGAAATGTCGGGATTTTTTTCATACAGGTATCCGCACAATAATTCGATTAGCGGACCTATTATTGTAGCATGACTCGATATCCGTATTATAATAACATGTTCCTCAATATACCTATTGCATGGCTGAGTTATGGCAAACACAGAGATATTCTTAACCGTTGAAAAGGGCTGTAAAAACCACGACACAATTGAATGCCAGGTGCCGTTCCGTGTGAACGACGAATACATTTTTTACGGAGGTGGGAACACGGCATTCAGGAAGGATCTGAGAAAAAGGTACCTCAGGTACGATCACGAGGCAGTTCCGGAAACTGAAATCTACGTGGTGGGGGTCAACGATCTTCCCGCCAAGAACCCGCAAAGGAAAGTCATCTGGATCGGGAAGATGATAAAGGTCATGACGTTCGCAATCGCCTCCCGTCTTCTTGATGATCCAGCCTTCGAATCTCTTGAAGAGGTAAAATCGGAGAAAGAGCCGGGGAAGAACCTGTCACCGCTGCACCTGCATCCGCTGGTTCTGATGGGGAACCTGTCGGGTTACATCCACAGGTCAGACCACAACAGCAAGGTCGGGAAGGATGGTATTCCCCACTGGGTCAAGGACGTTATGGACCCCAGGGAAAAGGGTAATGTAACAATCACGAAGGACCAGGTGTTGCTGGAGGACCTGTCGCAGAGGACCAAGGTATTCAACAGGGACTGCTGTTTCCTCTGCGAGAATTTGTTTTTCGCTCAAACCAAAGGGATCGAGATCACAGATAAATTGATTGAGATGCTGGATGAGAAACAACCCGGTCAGAATGTCGACAATCCTGGGATATTCGGGTACAAGCAGGGCCGGGACGGTAAGACGTCGATGGTGAAACAGACTGGCGCACCGCTTCATATCAGGTGGAATCTTGCCGAGAGAATGATCGATTATTTAATGGAGAATCGCCCCGAGCAGTAGGTAATTACTCGGTTTCCTCAACAATTTCAACATTATCGTTGGCAGCAAGCTGCTCGAAATAGAGCCTGACGAAATCAGCATAGGACCGCGGGATGTCCTGATCCTCGATTGAGTCCATAAGGGCAGCTACATCGGTCGGTTCCAGCGTGAAGTAGGGCACGTAGCTGGTTTCGCCGGTGTCCGGGTCGGTGATCTCCGTGAAAAAGTAACTGCCACCGACATCGGTGAATTTTCCCTCGAGCTGAACGTCGTAATTGCTTCCAGAGGCGATGAATGGCTTATAGATCTGGTCGTAATCCCTGAGATCGTCTGGTGTCGCGTTGGGATCGTTAGAGTCATTGTTCTGGAGCCCGGGATTAACCGCTCCTCCGACACCACCGGTAGAGCTGGTTCCGGTGCCCCATCCCTGTCCGCCAACTCCACCACCACTACCGCTCTGCGTGGAAGATCCACTGCCTGAACCCGGGCTGTTACATGAACCACCGGACATGCACGATCTTGAGTTACACAGTCCCTGCTTGATTTTATTGAAGCATTGACCGCTGTTTAACGTGTTTCCACACTGCGACATTGATTCCGCGGCATTTCTGAGGCTCCGGCCAGCAGCTTCGCAGTTTCCGGGCTGACCTGACTGTCCGGGTTGACCGGACTGACCTGACTGGCTCGGGTTTCCTGAGCTTCCAGACTGGCTTCCGAAGAGGCCCTGCATCCCACTCGCCCCGCCTGATGAGCTCTGGCTCCCACTCTGTCCCGGGTTATCGCAACTGCCACCGGAGCAGTCGGTCTTTTCACCCATCTGCTCCTCTGTCACTCCAGCGTCCTCCAGCTGCTGACGGATTTCATCAAGCTGTCGACGAGCCTCCTCGTTCGACGGGGTCGAACATGAACCCTGTTCAATCTGGTCGGACAGGCTCTGCTCTACGTTCTGGCATGAGGATTGAAGTTCGGAACGGGTGCTTTCGTCGAGCTCACCGGCCTCCCCTGCAAGCTGTTCGAGTCGCTGGGCTTCCTGGATAAGCTGCTCCGCGATTTCTTCGGGTGTCTGCTGCGTACCGCTGAAGTCAGCACCAGCCTGTTCAAGCATACGCTTGACGTCCTGAATTCGCTGACGGGCGTCATTTATGTCCTGCTGAGTGACGTTACCGCTGTCCAGAGCCTGCTGGAGGTCGTCGCGGATCTCCTCAAGCATTTCAGCCGCCTGCTCTCTGATTTCGTCCGGGACATCGAGTGAATCGAGTTCCGGGATTGCGGCGTTTAATGCTTCGATAAGCTGCTGAGCCTGTTCCTCAGGTGTCATCTGGCTGTTTTGACCACCGGATTCCGAAGCCGAACGCAGTTCGTCGCTTGCCTGGGACAGGCTGTCACGTATGCCAGCCATATCGGGATTGTCGCCGAGGGAATTGGCCGCGCGTTCGAGAGCGTCGGCCATATCCGCCATGTTTTCTGCAGGCACCCGTCCCTGTTCGAGTTGTTCTGCGAGCTGTTCGAGAGCCTGACGGGCTTCCTCAGCATCGCCTTCGGCCAATGCTTCGGCGGCGTCTCTCAGGTTTTCACTGAGGCCAAGCTCACGCGCGAGTTCATCGAGTTGACGCTGCAGCTCGTTGTAACCTGACTCCTCCTGGCTCTCATCGATTCTCTCCTCGAGTGCGTTCAGACGCTCGAGTGCTTCGCGACGCGAGAGAGTACCGAAATCCATGTCGCGAGCCAGTTCCTGGAGCTCACGCGCGACCTCCTCGGCAAGGTCGGATCGTTCTTCAGGAAGGTTGAGCTGGATTTCCTGGGCAAGCTCCCTCATCCTGTCGGCTTCAGCCTGGACAAGCTCGTATTCAGTTTTCTCTTCTTCGGAGGCGAAAACGTACTGCCAGGGCGGAACGAAATAGAGTCCGACTGCAACAGCCACAAGGATAATTGAATAAAGGATTTCCCTGGGGAAGCGCAGGGGGAAATCGCGAACGGGTCGAATCCTGACCGCGTGACGTTCAGCATCGGTTATCAATGCCGGGATGAGTGGATTTGAGTCCTTTGACTTTGCGAATTCAATAGCGCTGGTGATTCGCTCCTTCAGCCCGAGTTTCACATCGCATGCGAAGGCAGCGTCGAATGCGTTAATCGGCCTGATACAGGCAAGGATGGCTCCGATTGCGCCACAGGCGATCAGGATTGAAATGGATGTCCTGAGGAGGTCGAATCCGAGCGGTGTGAATTTGGAGACAACAAGAAGGATGATTGAGATCAGTGCTCCGGCGATAAGGCCTTTCGCAGCCCAGTTAAAAATCCACTGGATCTGCAATGTGGTCTGAACCTGCTGGAGTTTTTTCCTGATTCCCGGGGTCATAGGCTTCACTCAACCGATAACACGGCTGCTGTCAGGCAGTCCGTAACATTAAATAAGTATACCACCCAATATGACGGTCCGTTCGCCATACGGTTCGCTTAAATCAAGCAATTTTTCGGAATTTTTTACGTGTATATTCGCCAGACATCGTGAATAAGGTCCGTTTAGTAGGTGGAAGGGTATGTGCTGATTCTAAAATCGTATTTGGAGAGTTTAATGGGCCTGAAAGAACTGGTCGGTATGCTTGTCCCGCCGTTTCTCAGACGTGTCCGGGACGCAATAGTGAATGATCGCATCGTGGAGAGCTATCACCCCCTGGAAGGAGCTGAGCTTGCAGGTGATTATGGTCCGTCCAGCCGCTGGGACTGGCGCAATATTTCGAGGGATGTCGCTGCCGGCGATGACCTTGATTCCGAGGGTCATGCATCGATACTTCGGCGTGCATATGCCGCGTGGTGCCGCAGCCCTCTTGCCGGTCAGATCGTAAATATCACCACATGGTTCGTCATGGGAAAAGGCGTCGGTTACTCCGCAAGGGATTCACGAGTCCAGGATATACTCAACACGTTCTGGAATCACGTCGAGAACGATCTGTCTGCTGCCCAGCACTGGATGTCCAATGAGCTCCAGATCTACGGTGAAATTTTCATCAGGTTCTTCACGAATCCGGTTGATGGTTCGGTGCGGATGGCTATGGTCGATCCGCTCGAGATCAGGGATATCGTGACCGACCCTGACGATATCCGTAAACCTGTCGCGTACCTGCGCGAGTACCGAAATCGAGCGGTTCCGTCGGAATGGATCGATTCCTACAAAAGCCAGGGAAATTCGGCTGTTTACCCGCTGGATTCCGAAACAGTCCACGAGGTAATCGATTCCAGCGAGATACTTCATGTGAAAGTAAATAATGTTTCGAATCGAAAGCGTGGACTGTCGGAGCTCTACAGGGTGCTTCCATGGCTGGATGCCCATGAGCGCTGGTTGGAAGACCGGATAAACATTAACAAGGCACGAGGGACGTTTGCGTTCCTGAGGAAGGTCCCGACTGTACCGTCGAAGGCGTCAGGCCCGTTCCAGACAGATTCAAGCGGGAAGTATGTAGTTCCGAAGTCGGGAAGTATCCTGGTCGTTCATGAGAGCGAGGAATGGGACGTGCTGTCACCGTCAATTGGAGCGGATGACGCGAAAGAGGACGGTCGGGCGATCAAGCTGATGATCGCAGCTGGATCGGGAATTTTCGAACACTATTTTGGTGATCCGTCCACGGGAAACCTCGCAACGACAAGGTCGATGGAACTTCCGATGGTCAAAAAGTTCGAGGACCGTCAGCGATTGTTCGAGGGAGTATTCCGGAAGATATTCGGACGGGTAATCGAGTCAGCAGTCAGTGCGGGAGTGCTTCCGAGAGATGTTGACAAGACTGTTGAGGTCAGTTTCCCGCCGATCGTACCGGAGGATGTCGCACTTCTGACGAAGACGCTGGTAAAGCAGGTCGAGGCAGGATTGCTGTCGAAGGAGAGCGCGCGAAGGATGATACCGTGGATTGGGGATGCTTCACGGGAGGGAGAAGCAGTTGAGGAGGAAGAGTAATTATAAATTCTAAGGAAGCTTCTCCATTAGATGATACACCCTCAAGCTCCCGAGTTTTACTGCAGAATTGGCAGGCAATCATACGCTTGAGGGCGGCACTGAGATTATAAATTATTACAGGTGATTGGTAAGGGAATTGCAGATTATATGAAACACCCTCAAGCACCAGCTACGCGAAAGGAAAGTGAATCGCGTTATGTGCTTGAGGGAGGCATTGGAAAATATATTGATATCGAAAGCCAAGACTGCAGTTCGGATTAAATCAAACTGAAGAGGAAAACATGAATATACCGATAATCACGAAACTCCAGGAGGCTCGTGTTGATCATGATGCCTGCATGGTGCAGGGAATCATCCTTTGTTCCGGGCTGTCGGAGAACGGAACATATTACCCACCCGATGTGGTGAACGCATCGACGGAGGTTTTCAAGGGAGTGCAGTGCTACGCGGACCATCCGCAGACCGGAGAGACAGAGCGCAGCGTGCGTGACGTCGTCGGGATCATCGAGGATGTATGGGCCGACGACGGTCAGTTAAGAGCGACGATCAGGTTAAGTCGCGCACACGACTGGTTGATGACAATGATCAGCGAGGACCTGGTCGGGGATCTATCTATCAATGCGCTCGGTAAGACACGGGTTTCAAGGCGCGACGGGCGCGTTGTCAGGGAGGTCCTGGAGATCTCGAAGGCTCATTCGGTCGATTTCGTCGCAAGGGCGGCAGCGGGTGGACGGGTCGAGAAAGTTCTTCAGGAAAGTGCGGTTTACTGCGAAGGATTGAAGCTTCTCGAGCAACTGCAGCCCGCAGAGCTCAGGGAAGCGCGTCCCGATCTTTACGATAAGCTGAAAGAACAGGTCAGGGACGAGCTTCTCAACGAGAACGATGAAGGCATCAGCGAGATCAAAGCACTTGAGGATGAGCTTGACCGGAGAAGGATCGCGCTCAGTAGAGAGGTAACTGCCAGTAACCTGATCGACGCTTCAAGGCTGCCTGCAAGGTCGCGGCAGTTCCTTTTAACCGAGGCACTTACTCTCCAGGTTGAATCGGAGGATTCATACGGGGACGTAGTGACGGGCTTAATAGAGCGACAACGCGATTACCTTGCAGGACTGGCATCGGAGGGGCTCATCCAGGGGATGGGATCCGAGAAAGGTAACGTGAAGCGTCGGGATGTGGAAGAGATCAGGACTATCAGCCTTATGCTGAACGGTTGATCCCGATCATCCGTTAATTCTAATACCCAATTTCAGAACAGAGGTGCCAATATGGCGCAGAACTATATTTCCCGCGGTGAGGTAATCACTCTCACCGCAGGGGCAAGCTACACGTCGGGAAGTCCGTACAGGATCGACGGTTTCAACGGTGTAGCGCTGCTGACGGTCTCATCCGGAGACCTGATGAGCTTCCAGCTCGAGGGGATTTTCGAATTCACCCTTGCGAGTGTCACCGCCGGAGACCTGATTTACATCGATTCAAATGACGACCTGACGTTGACATCAACGGCAAACGATCTTTACGGACGCGCAGTTACGTCGTCCGATTCCAACAACAAATTCTACTGCCGGATCGCACAGAGCTACGGTTCGTGATAAGGAGGACAGAATGAGCTTAATCAAACAGTGGGCTGAGAAAGCCCGTGAACAGGGACATTACGGTCGCCTTATCGAGAGGATCCTGGCCGATCCGGACTTTGAGAAGCACGCAATCGAGGGATTAATCGAAGCGTCAACACTCAGAGAGGCGACAACGAGCGATTTCGCGGATTTTGTCGGAGATTCAACCGGCGTTGAGCGCGATCTACTCAAGTCGTACAACATTGCGTCCGGCAACTGGCAGAAAATTGTCGAGACGTTACCGCTGAAGGACATGAAAATCGTCACACGCCTTCGGAGGAGTGACACCGACCGGTTCGAGGTCGTTCCCGAGGGTGGAGAGCACGAGCAGGGCGATTTCTCAAGTTACAAGGTGACGTACACACCGCAGAAGTATGAGCGCGGAGTGAATTTCACCTGGGAGATGCTGATCAACGATGACCTGGGCGCGTTCAGGAACATTGGACGTGAGCTGGGAATCGCGTCTCAGAACACGATCAACGATTTCGCGATCGGATTCATCCGCGACAACTCGGTTATCTATGATGGTACTGCCCTGATCCATGCCGACCACAGCAATATCGGATCGGCAGCGCTAGACGAGGCCACGCTTGCAGCCGGTATCACCGCGATGCGGTCTCAGACAAGCGAGAAGGGCAATCCGCTCAAAATCGAGCCGGGATTCCTTCTTGTACCCCCGGAACTTGAATTCACCGCTCGGAAACTTGTGAATTCGACACTCGTGCCGGGAGGTTCTCTGAACGATGTGAACGTCCTCAGAGGAATGGTCGAAGTGCTGGTCGAGCCGCTTCTCACGGACTCGAACAACTGGTACCTGGTCGCGAAACCGTCGAGTATCCAGACCATGGAAATCGGTTTCCTGAACGGTCGGGAGACGCCGGAGATCCTGGTCAAGGAGGATTTCGACAGGGATGTGATCTGGTACAAGGGCCGGGTCGTGTTCGGCGGTGCGGTGCTGGATTATCGAGGATTCTACGGAGCAATTGTAAGCTGACAATAGCCTCCTTCCATACTACTCACTCACCCTTCATCTCCGGCAGGCTCATTCCGGGCCTGCCGGAGAATTTATAAAACCAGCGAGGTTATGAAATGGCCACAGTTAATGAACTCAGGCTGAAAATACTCGACCGTCCGCAGATCGTGATCGGAGAGCGTGTCGGAACAGGTGACGGCAGCACGAAGGTGTATAAACTCCGTCACTGCCCGGTGATGTCTGGGACTGCAGTGATATATGTGGAAAATGTCGCGCAGACGGTAGGCGATGACTACACACTCGACTGCCAGACCGGGAAACTGACATTTACAGCCGCGCCAGACGACGGCGATTCGATCAGGGCAGAATACGAATTCGCAGCGTTCACCGATGAGGATCTGACGGAATTTCTGGATTCAGCCGGCGGAAACCTCGCTTTAGCTGCCGGTGAAGCCCTGACATCACTGGTAGCCGATCGGTCCAGGCTGGTTACGTGGAGTCGCGGAGACGCGAAGATCGATTACGACCGTCTCAGACGGGATCTCGCCGACGTGGCCAGGCGGTTTTATGCGAGGGGCGCGAGTGAGTCGGGCGGAGCGAGGTCGGATGAGGTTAACTGGGAGGAGGTCGTGTGATGGCACCGCTTGAACCACACCTTGATGAGAACATAAGTCACGATGCGCTTAACATCTGGCACGACTTCTGGGAGCTGACCGGACGTCTGAGGGTTGATATTCTCAGGCGTGAGGAATCGGGTGGAGATCCCGGAAAAATGATATCGCCGGATATTACCGTCACGACGATTCCATTAGTGCCGTCAATCCTGGTGGGTCGTGATGACGGATTGCTACACGACAGGGGTGGAGAAATCGAAACCGACAGGCTGCGGCTTGAGTTTATCGATTCAATACATGAAACGGACCGGATTAAGATGAATGGGGTCGAGCACGAGGTTGAATCGGTGCTTGAGAAGGTGATGGGGAGTTTTTCGGTGTGGGTGGTGTTGGCAAGGAGGATTGGTTGAGGTTGCGGACATGCTGTCCGCGGTACTGCAAGCTGGCAGCCTGCGCTACGTGAGGAATCGTAAGGAAAATAAAAGGTCGAGCACGAGGTTGAATCGGTGCTTGAGAAGGTGATGGGGAGTTTTTCGGTGTGGGTGGTGTTGGCGAGGAGGATTGGTTGAGATTGCGGACGGGACGTCCGCAAGACAGCCGGCGAGACGCCCGCGCTACGTAAGAAATCGTAAGGAAGAGGTATTGCAAGGAATATAAAATGTCTCTAGACCCATCACAGATAATCAACAATATGAAGCGGTCGTTTAACGCGTTCCTGTCAACGGAGCTGAGTGGATCAACGGTCAATTTCGACCAGGATCCGTACGATACGTCAGGCCTTGACTCGTGGTACTCGGTCCGATACTCAGGATACTCGACTGAGTCGACCGGTATGAGCGAATTGATCGACGAAGACACAGAGAAAAAGGGTCGCTACCATGTGCTGCGAACAGAATTAAGCGCATGGACTAGGGACGATCTGCAGCGTGCAGTACTGGGTGGGATGGTCGATAAGCTGGTTGTCATCGGGGAGACGGTGACTGTACTACTCTACAGCTATGCCGATCCCGAGAGTCCGGTTGAGATCGGGTCGATGCTCATCAGGCCCGGCAAGGGTACGTTTACACCAATCTGGGGTGGCGGTAGGAGTTCAGAGGGAACTGTCTGGAAAAGCTCCGGTGATGCGCATGCCGAAGGGCGTATTACGGGCTACGTGATTGATGTCGAAATCGTCGTGGTGGCGGAAATCTAATATTTTTTGAAAGCGAGGTAGTAACAAATGAGCCTGGATAGCCTCATAGAAACGTTACAGGAATTAACCCGTGAGTTAACCGACCTGGAACAGAAATTAACAATACTGATGGCCGAAGAGAAGCCGGAGAAACGCGATCTGGTTGAGGTCTAAGGAGTTTCCCCATGGTAGATTTTTCGGAATTCCGGACTGCAAAGATGACGTTCGGAGATGACAACATTACGTTTGTAGTTGAAGCGAGCATTGATGAAAGCTGGGAGAGCCTTACGTTTCCGATTTATCTCGATCAGCCAATGGCACGCACGTTACCGACGGTAAAACGGATCATCGCTCACGTGAAGCGAAGGTACCAGCCGGAGAGCCCGCTTCACAGTGCCCTGGATGGAAACCCGATGACGCTGGTGTTCGAGCAGAACGGAGAAACACACCAGTACAACCAGGCGCAGGTACTGGAATGGCGGATATCGGGCAAACTTGGCGAAGAGATGATCGAGCATGTAGCACTCAGCTGCGAGGAAGCAGTGTAAGAAAGGTGAAAATCTATGCCGAATATCACATACAGTCTCGGGGAGACCAGTTTCGATGCTGTCCCGGAAAGCCTGGATCTGAAGCGCGAGCTGCCGGTGACGTCTGAATCGACGCTGGCACGTGGAATCGTTCATTCGGTGGGCACGGGACGCGAGAACATCGTGCTGGTCGGAAAGTACATGACGGTCGCGGTAAAAAATGCGATCGAAACTCTGTTCGAGGGATGTTGCGACACCGGTGCAAGTGTTGTTCTTGATGACGGTTATACGGAGTGTGATGTGCTGATTAAAGGCTTCGAGACGTCGCCAATTGTCGGGAAGACCGAGGGGTATTCGTTTCGGATTGAGTTGGTTGTGGTTTAAGTGCGGACGGGACGTCCGCAAGACAGCCGGCGAGACGCCCGCGCTACGAATTAATTACTGCAGAAAGAACCTACGGATCAGATAAAGTACCAGGAGAATCAAGATGGCAGCAGAATTGAAGGTGTATGAAAACGAACCATGCACGGTTGAGACGCTTATACGCTATGAAAATACAACCGGAGCTCCATTGTCGGGAGCGTCGGTGATCGAATCCCCGAACCAGGGTGCCGGAAACGCACCGCCTGATGAATTGACTCTGGATTTCACGTACGACTCTGGGAATTCTCACTGGGACTGCGATGTGACCCGTGTGGATGGAAGCTCGTACCACCTGGACGATGTCACGACGAATGGAACCGATGTGAATTACATCGTGCCGGGTGTCACACTTGCGGTTGCGGATCTCGATACGGGCCAGTCGTACCAGGCGATCGTATATGTCGGGTGGAATCCGGGGATCATTGTCGCGGGGAACCAGTCCGCCAACAAGCAGATGTGGGTCAAAAATATCGGGGATGCCGACGGTTACGATGCCCGTATAAGGATTCTCCCCGATGGTGATTTCTAAAACGTGACCAATACACCGATTCGAGGCATTAAGGAAACGAAGTACATGCTGACCACCCCGATCGGGACATTCAATGTCAAGGTAAAGGCCGATACGGAAAAGGTTGATGTATCGTACGAGGGCAACGATCCGGTTGAAAAGACCATAGTAGCTGATGGATCAACGGAAAATGAGCTCGCAACCGGGCTTTACGTGATATTCAACGCGGATCCGTCTGAAGACGACGAGGCGAATATCTACATCTCGGACGGAAAGACGAGAGTTCAGATCGCAGAGGACAACAGCGGTACACCAGGTACCTTCAGCTCATCAGACGTGGTTTTCGGAAACATGGATATTGATGATGTTGAGAGCTTCTGGGTACGGATCGTAACGCTTTCCGGTGATACGCCCACCGGGAATCCCCGTCACGCAAATCTCCAGGCGAGAATTACCACCATTTAACCACCAGCGAAGGTCAGGTTCCCAAAATGTCCGGTTTTCAAATTACAGAAGGCGATAACTCGCTTACGCTGAAGGCTGAGTCGTTCACATTGGTGTTTGATAAGGACCATGTCGGTATCTCATCGTATCGGTACGAAACAGATGGAACCTGGCACGAAGGTGTGGAAGCATCGACGGTCCCACCGACGCTGTTTCATCCGTACTTTACATCGAGTTCAGTAGAGGGTGGAGTGCTGTATCCGTCGGGGGGAACGACGTTAGATCTTTTAATTGAAAATGAGTGGTTCGTTGAGATTGCGCAGGCAGGATACCTGAGAAATGAATCTCTTTCAGAAAGCACTGACTTTCCAATCGAAGTGACCTGGAGAGTCTGGCCGTCGGGATTGATCGCATGCCGGATACTGTCGGAGAACCAGTCGGGAGATACTGTCACGCTGACCGAGGAGGCGTATCGCCTGAATCCGTCCGACGACCCGGACATCGAACTCGATCGGGATGGAGCACCGTACCTTGAATGGTTCGGGTACTACTCCGGAAATGCGGGGACCGGAGAGAATGACCTGTCGCATGACTGTGTTGTAGTGCCGTGGGATGACGTCTTCGACACCTACGGAGAATCTGGTAACACCAACAGGATCTACAGGGAATCGGTGGACTGGCTGAACGACACGGATCTGACGCGAGAATTCCTGGTCAGCTTCGCCGTCGCGGGCAGCTGGGGAGACTGCGCCACCGCTCTCGATTTCCAGAAACGCGGCGATGCGCTGTCGGCCGATTACACAAATCCCGATCCATTAGATGGCTCTCCCGATTGCGGGGAGGTCATACACGGCTCTGAGGGATCATTCGACGAGGAACTTGCAGCATACAAAGTAACAGCTCAGTGACGTGTCCCGATCGGAACTCAAATCATGGAAAACCTGGTACGCATAAAACTCGATCCGCACAGGGGCGCGGCGAACACAGATGATTTCCTTCGTGCCCGTTTCCGTTTAGCCAGCTGGCCGTCAGAGCTTGTCGAGATCTGGACGAGCGATGATGATGGTCTGAACTGGCAGAAGCTAACGGACCCGGATATCCTCTCGTGTTTCGATGCACCGTTGAATGTTCTCTATGTCGAGCTGCTGTTTGATATCGAGGATCCATTGCTGCTCGCATTTTTCAGCCCTTCAGGCGAGATAATTGGTGTCGGATACGAGCTCACAAGGTATGACCGGGTTTATGTCGGATGGATTATTGAGGGCGTTGATCCGAAACCGATTCCCATCGGATGGCAGACAGGCTCAGAGCATAAGTCTCTCATTGGAGCCGGGTATCCGATCCGCGGTGGATCGTTGATCAACCATCCTGTCGGACACCTGATCAAGTGCCCGGCAACGTCAAATGCCCCGGCGAATTTTTATATCGCGAACCCACATGACGGCAGAATTAAGATCGGGTTCGGACTCGGTACAGGCGAATCAAGGTACGCGTGTGTGGGAGCATCAATCATGGGGCTTACAGAAACGGCTGTCGATCTTCTGCTGCTTGATGACGCGGCTCTCGACGCGTTGTGTACGGAGGTTGCGGTGCATAAGCAGAAGCAGGTCACTTTGAACGGCACTACCCCGGAGGAGCTTGACTGATGAGTATCTGGGACGGCATTGAGGTAACATCGCAGGACGGCACGACCACGTACCAGGAAGGTATCGATTATGAAATCGACAACGAGAATGACACGATCGTACGCCTTCCCGGAGGGAGCATCCCTGACGGCGGCACGGTAAAGGTTCGTTACGCGAAGGGAATTCCGGGGGATGTACTTGAAGACCTTATCGATGATGGATCAGCGGTGCTCAGGCCTGTCCGCGCACCTGTGAAGGTACTTCCAACCGCTAGCGCAGACTTGTTCGAATCAGGATTGGATATCAGCGATATCACTGTGCGTCTGGAACTCCTGCAGGGAATCGGCGTTAAGCCGGACAGACTTGAATTGACCGTTGCAGATCCCGATTTTTACTCCGATTGCGACCCGGACGACGATGTCGTGATCAGTGCTGCAATCGGTGAAGTGGACACTGAGGGAGTCGTTCATTACACGGAATGTTTTCGCGGACTGGTAACATCGAGGGAATTCGCATCGAGCCCGGACGGTGCGCATCATGTGAAAATTACCGTACAGGATTTTTCTGTAACTCTCGATGGACCCCGTCAGGAAGCCATGGGACGTACGTGGCATCCAAGGCTGAGACGTGAAGTAATCAAAAACGGTGTGATAATCGCTGATGACTACCGGAGGATCAGATCTTCCGGGCTTTTCGACACTGTTGACTTCGATGATGTACTTGAGCTCAATTTCGCGAAGGAGCATCCACGGGCACACGACATTATCAGGGAGTGTTTCATAGAATCGGCAGGTCCGTACCTGACCGATCTCATGATCGACTGTCTTGACTATCCAGTCGTTTACCTCGATGCACGGGAGAAAACGCCCGGTGATGTTATACGTGAACTGGCGTCGCTTGCAGGTGCGAGTGTCAAGGCGGAAGGGAACACACTTGTGGTATCGGAGTGCGGATTTCCCGGTGGATTTAAAACGGCCTGGATCTACGATGCAATAGCGGTCCTTGACGAGAGCGAAACCAACCGTCTTTCCGACGATTTCACCGCAGTTCAGATTTTCGGTCACAGCGAAACGAGCAGGCTGCCGACCAGGTCGATTTACATTCCACCCACTGATTTTTCGCAACCCGGATGGTGCAGGGTAGTTGATGAGGAGGACACTCTGGAACCGTCTAAGCCTGAAAGAAGCGATGAATACCCTCAACCTGCGGAGCTTCATTTCCAGCTTGACGGCGAATTGTACGATCCGTCGTCGATTCGTGTCCTCGGTGGTGAACTCGCGCATGCCCCGACGGTTGAGATCATCGAAGGAAGTAAAATAATCAACGTGACGGTCCTGATCGACTGGAATGTCGAGGATAAAACAGGGGATTGTCAGTATATCGAGGACGAGGAGGGCAATAAGCTCTTCAGGATTCTAGGTCGGGTTTACGATGCAATCCCGAACTCCGATGATGAGAACCTTCCGATTCCACATGCAGGAGTACAGCGTGAGTGCATCGCAGGTGATGAACTGGATGAAACGTTCGATGTTACCGCTGATGTCGACGGTTATTACGTCTTTGAGGCGGTCCAGCTGGGTACATACAAGATAATCGCAAGTTCACCCGGCTATCTCGACAACTTCGAGGATGACGATCCGGAAAACGATGAAATAAGGGATCTATACGAGGAACTTGTCGAGTACGAGGCTGAGATCGAGGACGGTCGGTACGAGAAGAAACCCACCACGTACCATGTGCTGGTCTGGGCCCGTCCGGTTATCTCACCGGGACCGCTTGCGGACCTGACAGTCAGCCAGGTGCTTCTCGAAGTACGTGATGAAGGCACAAAAACAGGCGATCCGCTGGTATACGGACCGTCAATCAGGGACGAAAGGATAACAACAGAGGTCATGGCACGAAGGATCGGACAATTAATGCTTGCGGGATCGATACAGGCATCGCCATCGGTTCAGCTCAGGCTTCCAATTAATAGATGGCTGAAAGCGGGTGACGGAATTCGTGTTACAGGCGATCTATTCGATCTTCCTCTGCCCGACAGCAGTCCATTTCAGGCAACCGAAGTCAGGAAGGTGATCGAACCGGAAGCTGGTATCGCCTTCGATCTCGTTTCGAGCGCCCCGGAGAAAGTCGGGGCGTTTTTCATGCGCAGGTTTGCAGATGATCCGCTGGACACACGTGTTGGTGCTGTTGTCGCGGTTTACAGGAACGAACTTGGCGGACGAGTCTATGACGTCGCGGCTGCCGGACGGATCCTGTACGGTCTGAAGGCGCACCCGGTACTCGGGGAGCTGATGATCGGTGAGACGGTGCAGATCGCGAGGGCGTCACGCAGTGCGTTGAATTACCTGATTGTCGCACGGACCACAGAGGTGTTCGGCGAGGAGAGGATCTGCTATGTCTGAGCATGAAATCAACCTGAAAGGGTTGATCCCGCTTTACGATAACCACGCAATCGGGATCAGGCCTGTCGGCGGAAACATCGGACTTCACCCCATGGGAGCGGAGACACTGATCGCCGGGATACGTGTCAATGTCGACATTCTCCATTTTCGTGAATATGACACCGGCGGTTTCATGATCCTGGAAAATATCGAGCTGGCTGTCCCGGCAGAGGTCGGGAACTACGTGGGAAAATCCGAGGGCTGGCAATACTGGAAGACGAACGGGAACACGGACATCTACAAGCCGAACAAACTCCAGTTTCTTCCGGATCATACCGAATTCACGACTTTCGCATTACTCGACGCATTTGACGAGCCTGACCCGTATTTTTATTTCGGATGGTCGATGCGAATGGAGCAGAAACCGATTCCCAACAACACGCGGCAAGGAACCACGGTGGCCTACATGGGAGTCAATTACCCTATCGAGGATCTGTTTCGACCTGGCTGGGAGGAAGTTCCGAGTGAGGATGAACTTTACGGGATGCTGAAACCCAAAGCGCCTGAAGGGGCATGGAATCTGAAGGCACGAATCAGCGGATTCACGGTCGATCCGGAACCGCCGCAGTTTACCTACATCACGATCCGCGTCCAGCAGGGCCGGAGCTGCGTGTACACAGGCGCAGCGGATTTCATAGAGGCAGCGGATCACGTTGTCGGCGAGAAGAATCTGACATGGGACGGCTACCAATGGGGCACGGCTGCGACTCCGGGGACGCTGACTTTTCTCACTGGAATGGCTGCCGGACATGATTTTCCGGTGATCGGGACCTTTTACACCGGATCGAACCCACCTCCCGATTACCCCCAGGACACAATCTGTTTTATTACGAGTCCCTCCATGCCGTCACCGGGTGAATTCGGGGCAGTTGAAGGCGATGAATACAGGCTGGTCGGCCCGTTCCTGCATAATGCTCATACGCTGTTTGAATTTCATAAGGATTACGGACCCGGGACGTACCCCCCGCTGGAATTCAACCAGCCGTTCGTACCGATTTTGTGAAGGAGAAATTCAATGAAAAAAGGGCCGCACCTGGTTGTATATGACAGATTGAACGATGAGCGAATCTCCTCACTTGATTTCGGGACTATACGCACCGGCTCATCGACACAGGAGCTCGAGGTCTGGCTGTGGAATAAGAAGGATTTCACAGACGCGCCGTCCGCAACGGACGTCCGTATAGCGGTTCGCGCTGCTAACCCCTATGCTGAAGAGATCGTGGAGAATGAGTACGTGATGGTTAAATCCGACGGTGTGATGGATCCCGATGAAGTCGGGATTGTGGACGACGAGGAGACAGAGTTCACATCGATCGGCGGGGCGCTTCTTGATGACACAAAATATCATTCGATCGGCGAGATACTGTCGAACTGCGCGCGACGTCTGATTTTCATTATCGATATACCGGGTGAGATGGAGGTGTCGGGTATACCGAGTGTGATTGTGCAGGCAGGATGTATGAGTGAGGATGTAGTCTGGTTGTATGCTGAGGAATAAGAAAAAAAAGAATAGAAAAGAAAAGCAGAAGAAAAAGATTCACCACAGAGGCACAGAGACACAGAGAAGAAAGAGATAAGAATTTTTCTTCCTCTGTGTCTCTGTGTCTCTGTAGTTCAAAACTAAATTCTTTATAAATAAAAATGATTGAGCAACTTTTTCAAATAATTGAGTCGGCTGCGACGAGCACGCATGCTGCAGTCATCATATCGCTTGCGCTCAACATCGCACTTGCATGGGGATGGTGGCGACGTGAGCAGTCGCATGCGCTGAGGGGCGATGTACTTCGAGCGGAATGGATCCAGCGAGAGACGTCGTTCCTCGAATGCCTGACGCAGAAGGACGAGGAGGTCGCGGGGATCAGCCGTGAGGCGTTCAGCGTGCTCCAGGATGTTGCGTCGGCAATGTCAGCGATGGAGGGAACGCTGGACAGCGTCGAAACGCTTGTGCACCTGGCTTTGAATAATCGGCTGCACCGGATGGAAGATGAGAACGGGGAAGGCTGAGAAAGAGTGTGCATTAGATGAGACACCCTTAAGCGCCATCTATGAACAGGGAAAGTGAACGTCTTCGTGCGCTTAAGGGCGGCATTGGTATATATTTTTTTTAGATGGAAAACAAATTTTTCATGAAGGAGAAAAAATGAACTGTGAAGAAAATACAGGGAAGAACCTGCTTGGACTGGCGAGAGCGTGGGGAGCTTATATCAGGACGCTGGCGTCAGCGATTATCCTGAAGCAGGCGAAGATAGAGTCGAGATTGAACGGTGGATGCGATTCTACAGGGAAACTCAGGTCTGCAGGCTGACTTGCCTTGATTTATAAATTCCTACCAACTCGACAGGTAATCCGCTACGGTCAGATCGGGGGTAGTACTTACAACGGGGAGTTTTTCCTTGCGCGCAAGTGAAAGCTCGAACAGTTCAGTAAAGTTTACGTGGTTCTTAGGGTCAAGCTCGTGCTTGAGGTAGTCGACCACCTGCGGCGACGGCGGAATTTCACTCAAGCCACCCGCTTCCTCCATAGATAACTGGCGGAAATGGAACGCGTTGAATACAAGCTGCTCGTTTTTCTTGAGAAGTCCCGGTTTGTTGAAGAAGTCGTATGCCTTTTCGAGGACCATGAAGTCGCGTGGGTACTTTTCGGGGTTGTAGATTTTAATGAGACGGAAGTAATTCGCCTGCGCTTCCTCGGTCGAGACGCCCTTCTTTACGTTGAGGGTCCAGTAATGGCGGTTCGCTGCCATGATATCATCGAGCAGCATCTCGCGTTTGACGTCGGTCCGCGCTTTCTCCGCCTGTTTCATCGCGACCAGCTGGTTGATCATCTTTCGAGTTTCCTCGGTGACGAATGTGACGCTTTCCGGGTCGATGGCATCAGGATTATCCTCGCATATTATGTACAGGCGGTCGAAGTAATCCATCGCTTTATCGTCATCGCCGTTCCAGAAATACGCAATACCCAGGTTCTGAAGCGCCTGCCAGTGATCGGGATTGTCCTCGAGTATTTTCTCCCATTCACGTATTGCGCCCAGCATGTTGTCAACCTTCGCCTGGAGATATCCCGCCTGAAGGTGCGAGTATGCAACCGCCGCCTGGATCTCCTCATCGCTCGATCCCGCTGCCTGGGCGAGTTTGAATGCCTCGCGACTCTTTTCCGTCTCGCCGTGCTCCATGAAATGGAGGCCGAGGAGCATCAGGCCATCGATCCTCTGTTTTCCGGACAGTTCCCTGTGACCCTCGCTGAGAATCTGGCTCCAGTAATGAAGCCCGAGGTTGGGTTTCTTCAGCTTGATGTACATCAGGCCGAGAAGGAACTCCGCCTCTACACGGTCGGGTCTTTTTTTATCCTTGATGTACTTCTCGAGGTATTTGGCGCCGCCTTCATAATCCGCACGTTTGTACGCCATACGTCCGATAAGCCCGACAGGGAAGCCGAGATCAACTTCCAGGTCATCGTATGTGAAATTCTCCAGTGCGACCGGCCAGTCGACAGCAAGGGGATCGCGCCAGACGTTGAGAAATCGCATCCTGGGACCATCGGGGGATTTATTCGCAATGAGCCAGTCCGCAGCGTTCCTAGCGTCTTCGAGTTTTCCAAGTCTCAGGCTTATTATCGACCAGATTCTGTGGGCGAGTTCCGCACCGGCCTTGTCGCGCAGTCCGAGCACGTTTTCCATGCGCTCGATAGCAGCCTTGGGACGTCCCTCGTTAATGTCCAGCATTGAAAGCATACTCGCCACGCGAGCGTCGCGTATACCCGTCCTTGCAGCAACTTCCAGGACCCGTCTCGCTATCTTGTCATGGCCCTGCTGCAGGTGGATGACAGCAAGTCTGAAAATTCTTTCGACAACCGCCATCGTCCACGGCGCACGTGTGGTTTCGCAGAGTTTCATCAGACGCCGCTCGGCCGCGTCGAGAGCAAGTCCTCCGATGTCGGCGTCGGCAAGGGTCAACCGGGCCAGAAGCACTGCACTATCAAGGTCTTCCGATACCACTCCGCCGCCCGATGCACGTTCGAGAAGTTTCAAGCCCTTTGCGTATTCTCCCTGTGAGCAGAGGATAATTCCCTTACGGTAGTCAGCGAACGCCACGACTGCCTTGTCGCCTGATTTTACCTTCGTGTACTCCTCAAGGGCGGCATCCGATTGGCCGTTTGTCTCCAGAACCATCCCAAGCCTGAGGTGGACCATTGGATGTTTCGGGTGGATTTTCTCAAGTGCCTTGAATTCCTTCTCCGCGCTCCTGACATCGCCGCTCAATAGTTTCAGGACACCGATCCGATAGCTGAACGCAGGGTTCTGCTTATCACCTTTCTGGAGGTCCTTGAACACGCCCAGGCCGGTCTGGTAATCACCGCTGCCCTGGTAACTTACGCCAAGAAGCGTCTGGATGATTGCTGTCTTATCGACCTTGAATGCTTCCGACAGGACAGATATTGCTTCCTTGAAGTTCTGCTCCCTGATCAGGTCGCGTGCGATTCGTGTAGCTGTGGATGCCACTACTCCCGAGCGGAGATTCTTAGCCGAAGCGAGGTAACCCCGCGCTATGAGCTCGGTGAAGAGCGGAAAGTATTTATCGTCCTGACCGTGCTGATTGAGAAGGTACCCGAGTGCCCATCCGGCGAGTTTTTTGTTCGAAGGATCTGATTTTAGCGCACGTATAACAATCGGGAGCCATTTTTCGGATGGATCACCGGTCTCGCGATAGATATTTGAAAGCACGCTCGCAAGGTGGTCGGATTCGTCGCGCTCGTACACACGCTCGAGCAGCGGAATATCGCGAATTTTAGCAGCGTCATCCCTTACGAGAGCAGCAACAAGCAGGTCCTCTTCGCGGTCGGATGCCCATTTCTTCTCGACATTCAACCGGTAGACTTCGCATGCCGCAGTATCGTTCCGTTTTTCATTCGCGAGCACCTGTCCGAGTTTCTGGCTTAACTTTTGTGCATCCTTTTCAGACGTACCCGAGTGCTTGATGTACTCGATGAGCGGGTCGGCACGATTACCGTCCATGCGTCCACCCGCCAGAGCAACACCTTTCAGGGCTTCGAGGTAAGTGTAATCCTCTGGTGCAATAGCATGAGCCAATCGGTAGACCCGGGCTGATTCCTCGTTTTTCTGTTTCGATGCGAGGTAAGCATCAGCGAGAGCGAGGGTTACGTCATTCAGTTCCATTCCCGCGTTATCCCTGAGGGCCTGCTGGTAAACGAGAATTGCTTCCTGACTTTTTTGTTTCTTCTCCGCGTATCGTCGCGCAAGATAAAGAGTGTTCTCACGCTCGCGCGGCATTTCATCGAAGAAAGCCTGGAAGATCTCCACGGCTTCCGGGTCGCGACGTCCTGCGAGACGGTACCTCTCAGCAAGGATGCTGAGAAGGGTGGTCATCTTGGGATGATCCTCCCAGACCGTCTCGTACACCCTGCACGCATCCTCATCATCGGCATGAGCAGCGAGAAGGTGATTAACCAGCTTGTTTGCCAGGCTGGAATCCTTTGTCTTCTTGTAATGCTCGAGCAGAATTTTCACCTGGTCGGCAAGCAGGCTCGGCAGGTCTGCAAGGATGTGGATTTTAGCGACCTGGAACGATTTCTCGTCCGGGAAGAACTTTAGCGCACGTTCGATAACCGGTAGGGCTTCGCTGACCGGCGGGGTCTGGCTTGCATAGGTTTTGGCAAGGGCGAACAGGATCTCATCGTTCGTGGAGTAATCGTGAAATGCACGTCGATATATCGCGAGTGACGTCCTGTCGTACTTCTTCTGGTTATGAAGGCTCCTTGCAAGGCCGTAGATCACCTTTGAGTTATCCGGCGCACGCTGGTTAATTTTCCTGAACAACGTCAGCGCTTCATCGTCGAATTTTTCAATGTCGACGTAGTGATAAGCCAGTGCGAGAGCGACAAAATTGTTGTCCGGGAGCTTCTTTATAACCTGTTCGAGCAGTTTAATTACTCGATCATCCGCATTAACAGCGGCGATTTCGGAGAGCAGCTTGGCGACATCGGCAAGCCCCTGCGGCTGTTTGAAAGCTTCCTCGATGACATCGAGTGAAGCGTCGATCCTGTTAATCTTGAAGTATGCAGCGGCTTCAAGGTAATAGGCACGCAAAAGCTCGTTCGCGAATTTCCCGGGATTATCCGGTTTAATCTTACCGCGAACGTCACTGACAAAGTGCGCGCAGTTTTCCCATTCACCTTTGCCAAAAGATTCCTCAGCCTTTTTGAGCAGGTTTTCTATTGCGCGCCCATGCCCAAATATGCGACCCAGGGGACTCACGAAGCGGCTATTATATCAGAAGAAAACAACCTCACGTGTATAAAAACCGGGACAAACTGGTAATCATTATTAATTATATAAACTGTCTAACCGACCAAACTCCCAATATTCAGGTATCAGATTATTCTTCATAACGCTTGACACATGGTAAAGGTGGCTCTTAGACTTTCTGGACCATGAATGAAGATAAAAAGGAAGAGTCCAAAAAACCTAAAACTAAAGCCCGAAAAGCACTCGGGAAAGTGCTTGGTTTCGCCGTCGATGAGCCGTTCTGCCCGATATGCGCCGACCTTGGCTTCAAGGAGACGCTGCACGTCGTTGAGGGACTCGAGCAGATCTCGCGAAATCCTCAAGCCGACAAGGGAGCTCCGAGGGTGGTGGACTGCACGGCAAAATGCCGGTTCGACCTCGAACCGTACTACAATCCAAAGTCAGACGGCACTTTCTGCTATATGCTGATCAGGTCGGAACGTAATCCGGGCGCGATCGTGAATCATTACTGGTTCAAGCCGGAGTGGATAAAGGAACCGATTAAGGAATAGCAGCTCGTAGCAACCTGGATTTCATAAATGCGCGGAAACGCGCATTTTTTTACCGGCAATAGGTTATCATTCCCCTGATGCGATTCGATCCCGCGACAGCTTGCGACATTACACGCAGTCTCTCTGACAATTTTAAAATCCGGGCAGATCGGAATGTCCGTGAGCGGGTTAAGATTGCCCGGAAGCTCCGTAAAACCATCGCCCGACGTGCCGATCACATAGCCAAAGTGATCGTTGAGGAGACCTCTCGTCCATACGCGGAAGCACTCGCGCAGGAGGTCCTCCCTGCCCTCGAAATGTCGAGTTACTGTGAAAAGATGTTCCCGAAGTGGCTCGCGCCTGTAAATCTCCGCTATCCCCGCCCCGGCTTCTTCAACAAAAAAAACATCATTGAATGGGACCCAATAGGTCTCGTCGCGGTCATCACGCCAGCCAATTTCCCGTTCTCACTCGGCATGATGAGCCTTACATGGCTCCTTCTCGCCGGTAACACAGTGGTAATCAAGCCATCAGAAAAATCCAGCCTGGTTGCCCCATTGATAACTGAGCTGCTGGCGGAAACGGGCATTCGTGGTGAGTTCGCTGACACGCTTTACGGAGGACCTGAGGCGTCGCAGTGGCTGATAAACGAGGAAACAGTCCGCAAAATATTCTTCTTCGGAAGCAGCACTAATGGTGATCAAGTCGCGAAACAATGTCACGCCGTCGGGAAACCTTACGTCCTTGAACTTGGCGGCGGTACGACTGTCATTGTCCTTAACGATGCGAATGTCGACGACGCTGTGCGGGGAATAGCCTGGAGCGCATGCTACGCGCACGGTGAAGCGTGCATCGCGGCCAACAGGATAGTCGTCGAGTCCGGCATTGCAGACGAGTTCATCGAGGCTCTTAAAAATTACCTGAAAGACCTTCCCAGTTCAGACATACCCGAAAGCACAACCGATCCACTGACAATGGTCATAACCGTGGATAACGCGGAGTCATCAATATCCGACCTGGACGGAACCGATCCTCTCGGCATTTCAATCTGGTCAAAGGACCTGAGTAGAGCCCAGAATCTGGCGAGATCGATACCCGTAACGATGTCATGGATCAACGATATCAGCGTCGGGCTCCCATGCCTTCCATGGGGTGGTCGCGGCACGGCTGGATCCGGCACTATTTTTTCGGAATACTCGCTCCATGAAGCGTGCAATGTCCGCTGGACGTCGATACAGAGCGCATCCCCGTCGAAACCCCGCACATGGTGGTATCCGTACACAAAGGCGAAAGAAAATCTCCTTAAGCTTGCGGTAAAATTTTTCAGGTAATGATTAAAGTGAGGACGGGACGTGCTCATGCCGGGTGACGTGGACGTTACCCCTCCGTGCATGCAATCAATAATGAAAAACTACTTAAACTGGCGATAAAATTTATCGGGTGATGAATAAAGTGAGGACGGGACGTGCTCACGCCGGGTGACGCGGACGTTACCCCTCCGTGAATGCAATAATGGGACACTTGGCGGCTGATGCCTGAGGTGTCCCAGTTATTTTGGAAAAGGGGACAGGCATCCTTTTTGCTTAAGAAAAAGTGGGCGCACTGGGAAGATTGGTTAACGCAAAAAGGTGACAGTCCCCATTTCGATTCAGTCCCCTTTTCGATTCAGTCCCCTTTTCGATTGACACATTCTCATTCATCAAATATTGTGATCCTGATACTCCTCTGCAAGGACAAACATAATGGCTCGAATTAAGAAAGAAAAGTGCTACATCGACGGTAAATTTGTCGCGACGAGTAAACACTTTCCCGTACACGACCCTTACAACAATGAGATCATCGCTCACAGCCCGATAGCAGACGTAAAACTGCTCGATAAAGCAATGGTGTCTGCCGATCGTGCATTCAAGCCGTTTGCATCACTGAAACGCTACGAACGCGCGGAAATGCTTCACGCGATCTCGAAGGGTATCGCGAAGCGCGGGGAGGAATTCTCACAGATGATACGTCGCGAGGGCGGAAAACCCATCGCACTTGCGCGCGGGGAGGTCAATCGAGCCCAGCTTACGAGTAAATTAGCAGCCGAGGAAGCGACCCGATTCGGTGGCGAGTGGCTTGCGCTGGACATACATCCCGGCGGAAAGGATTACACCGGGCTGGTCGGACGGGTCCCGCTCGGCCCGACACTAGCGATCAGCCCGTTTAATTTTCCCCTCAATCTCATCATGCACAAGCTGGCGCCTGCGATAGCGGTCGGATGCCCGACCATCATCAAACCGGCCAGCGACACGCCCCTCACAGCCCTGATGCTTGCCGAGGTCTGCCATGACGCGGGTCTACCTCCGGGTACAGTCCAGGTTGTTCCGTGCAGGGGCGCAGCATTCGAGCATCTCGTTTTCGATAACCGTCCGAAGATGCTCTCTTTCACCGGAAGTGACACGGTCGGGCTGAAACTAAATGTAATCGCGGGACGGAAACGCGTAGCGCTCGAACTTGGTGGTAATGCCGCAGTTGTCGTGCATGAGGACGCCGATCTTAAGTTCGCGGCAAACAGAATCGCGTTCGGTGGATACGCGCACGCTGGACAGATCTGTATTTCGGTTCAGCGAGTCTTCATCCACGAGCCGATTCACGACACATTCCTGCCCATACTGTTGAAGGAGATCAAAAAGCTAAAGTCCGGCGACCCATCAGATGAGAAAATCATCATCGGACCGATGATCCGATCGGACGAGGTCGACCGTGTTCAGTCGTGGGTGAAGGAAGCGGTCGATGCAGGTGCAAAATATCTGTTGAAGGGGCGGAGCAAGGGCAATGTCCTGACCCCAACCGTCCTGACCGACGCACCACCGGATTCAAAAGTGGTCGCGGAGGAGATTTTCGGCCCGGTAATGGTCATTGAGACATATAAAACATGGGATGAAGCCATGAACAAGGTGAATGACTCACGCTACGGCCTCCAGGCAGGTGTTTTCACGAAGGATGTCGGGCGAATTATGAACGCGTACGAGGAACTTGAGGTCGGGGGCATCATCGCGAACGATATCCCGACCATCCGAGTTGATAATTACCCGTACGGTGGCACAAAGGACTCCGGACAGGGTCGGGAGGGGATCAAGTGCACGATGCACGAGATGACCGAGGAACGGGTTTTGGTCATGAGGCTGTGAATCTATAGTACTTAATACGGGCTTTCTACACGCTGCTTCAGGATGAATCACCAGAGTCATTAATTACTTACCCAGGTCTAATCCATATCGATGAGGTTAAAATGAGAACTGATTCTCGTGGATGGCGCTTTGCTATTGCACTCTGCGGTGTTTGTGATAAAATTTAACTTAAGTAAAATATAATTTGTCGAAGGGGGAAAACACCAAGAGGAGACCTGTCTTGAAATTCATTCGGTTCAAGCTATTTTTTCTTTGCACATTTGTTTTCATCACACTCTCAGGCTGTTCCGATCATTCGACTCTCCCATCCAGTCCGGGGTTAGATCAGGAGGCTGTCACCAATGGTGGTGAGGGTTCTGCCCATAACAACCTTGGCCTTTTCTATATTGTTATAGATACCGAGAATCAGGATATCGAAATTTCACCCGTCAGGTCAGGGATGCTGCATCTTAATGCAACATCGATTTTAAATTCGACGATGGGTGTTTCAGCACAGGGAGTGCCGTCCGAGCACGATCCCCAGAATGGGATTTTCACATTCGACATCACACTCACCCATCCATTTCCGGACAAACCACAACTTTCAGGATTCGATGTGAAGGGAATTTTAATGGTTCCCGGAGGTCTCGCAGCAGGGGATGTTGTCCTCCCGGCATCAGGTGAAACTACAATATTGAACGCTGATGGTTACACGCGATGGTGGAATCCGATTGAGTTCACACAACCCGGATTATTCGGTTACTCCCAGGGAAATTTTGCGGTTGGACCGAAAATAAACCTCACAGCCACTGTTAACCCGTATAAGCTTTTTGCTGATTTTCTAGGTCCGACCGATTCAGTATCGGATCTGACCTTCGAACCGCTTGATACTGACAATGCGAGGGCCGTTTTCAGGGCAGGATCCGAAAACACACGCCGTTACACCATTCAGTTCGAGATGCAGGGCGGTCCCCAGATAATTTACGGCTACGCGATTGACTGTTCGTGGACCCCACCCGATGTAAATCCACCAGTTGAGATTCCCGATGATTTCCCAATTGCTGCGAATCAGCCTGAGCCGTACTGGATCAAGCTTGCCCCACGCGTCAATACGCTCTATCACGACAGTGGAAGCGGGTCCTCAGGTGGAAACCTCATAATGAGGATGAATTATTACGACTGGCAGGGGAAAGAGAGCGGTAATTTCCTCGATGAAACATCCAGCGTGGAGTTCTATTGTCCAGATATCAGCCCGGACCCGGTTAGCGCCGACTTTCTATGGGAAGATGAATTCATGGCGAAGTTCGAGGGAGTGTTTGCTCAAACCTCGCCTGAAGACGCCGGAACGGTTCCGGTCTATTGCCGCGTTGTATCAAGCGATGGCAGCACATACAAACAAACCGCCGCTGATGCACCGGATGTTTCACTCGAATCGTGGCACAGGATCGATGTCGAGGTCATCGATCCGGATTGTTCCTCCGATGACAACAATTCAATGAGTGAAGCGGTTATTCTCGAAATTGACACTCCGGAGACCGGGCAGCTCTGTGGGGGAACGGACGATGCGGATTTCTTCCGCCTTGATATTCCCTATGGATCATATCTTGAAGGTGAAATCCGCTTCTACAGCGATATCCCCGGTACGCTTGTTACGGTCCTTGATAAAAACGGCACAGTAATTACCTTCGGCTACCCGAACGGACTTTATTCTCCCCTGTTCACCGATAACATTGTGACCTCCGGTACTTATTACTTCAGCGTTGAAACATCGGTCCAGAATACCCCCGGGCTTTACGCAATCGTTCCCGATTTTCAGATTAAAGAGATTGTCATTACCACTGCCGTGGAAGTTACCCCGGAGGACCTGTCGCTGGATCCGACCTGGCTTTATGCAAGCCCCGATTATCTCTACATGGCGAATGAGTATTTTGTCTGGGTGTATGACGTAACAGATAAAACAGACCCGGCGTTTGTCAAGCGGATTGAAATTTCAAATACCGGTACTCCAGCCATGTTTAACGATTACATGTACCTGGTTGATTACGACGGTGTCCAGTCGACATTGAAATTCATCGATTTCACCGATCCCGCGGCACCGTATGTAACCGACAGCATCTGGACGGTCGACACGGAATATACTGCGATCGAGATGACCTACGATCACATTTTTCTTACGACATTGAATAACGGTCAGCAGATTCTGAACCTGCTGGATTACCAGTCAAATCCGTATCTTCCGGAATTTGTTGGCGGGACTTATATTCAGCCCTCTGAGATTATCGCGATGGATATCCTGTTCAAGGGAATGATCAACGAGAGAGTAATTATTGGTTACAGGGACGGCTTGTATTCCTACTCAACATACGACCATGCCAGCATTACTCAACTTGACGGGCTTAATTATGTCCCCGGCATTGAGATCGAGGGCATGTCGGTACTCGGACCGGAAACATACATTATCAGACGGAACACGGTAACCAACGCATATACAATGCCCATTTATACCTTCAATCCTGACGACACTTTCAAATTTGAGGGTGTCCTGAACTACCCGAATACCGCGACCTCCATTGTGGCGTACTCCAGTATCGTTCTGATCTGCGGGTATCAAAACTCCAACATGTATATGAACTGCTACGACGTAAGCGATCCGACAAATGTCGTCCTGCTGGACACATTTATGACCAGGTCCCGCGTTACGTTCATGGACAATTACATATGGGACCTGTATTTCATCCAGAGGTATTACAAACCGCGGTACGCGGAACTCGCTCCCGACACGGTTCCGAGTTTCGGGTGGGAAAATCCACAGGTAGTAAATTATCCGGACCAGGGATTCGCGTATGACGACCGCATGCTGCTGATGGGAAACCACGGTTCCTGTTCACAGCGAAATGTTATCGATATTTCCGATCCTGAAAACGTGTCCGTAATATCCCAATACGGGTCTCCCGCGGGTAATGAGAGGTTAACGTACACCGACAAAATATACGCCTGGGCGCGTAATGATGACCGTTTATACGTGGGGAATCCCCAGAACGGCAACTGGTCCTATGCGTGGACAGCAACCCTCGGTGAATATATAACCGGAATCGGCCTGTCCGATACACGTATGTACGTGTTTCTGGGAACAGGTCCGACTGTAAGGTCATATGACATTTCCGGATTCCCGAGTGATTTTCCTACATTTATTACCGAAGCACCTGTTGCCGATGTCGCTGTGAAGAACCTGGTTTATGGACCCATGATGTATGGTGGACATGTTGGATCGCTATTCAAGTACAGCCTTCTGAATCCGGACGAGCCGCAATTGATTAAAGTATTCCCGATGAGCTTGTATTTCAGGGATTTTGAAATACGGGACGGTTATCTTTATATAATAGATCTCTTCCAGCTCAAGATTTACGATATATCCGACCCCCTGGTTGACCCGCAACTGATATCGTCGACACCCCTCCCTGTTACAGGAATCTATTTCCTTACTCTATGGGAGCAGTACGCGGTCTGCGGCGGTGACAACGACCATCCATGGTTCATAGATATCACCGATCCCTCAGCACCCGAAGTTTCCGGCCAGCCAGTCGAGGGTGACCCGGTATGGCGGCTCAGGGACGTGATCATGGATGGAAGGTACATGTACGAGTTATACGATTCCATTGGTCTGAGAGTTTTCAAGCTTTATTAAGGCACAGGCTGCCTTTGTCGTGAGATAAAACTTACTCGAATACAAATTTACTTTAAATTCCAGTGTCGGGGGACAAACTAAGCAGGTGAATCGAAAGTGATGAAAAAATTCTTCGTACTGATTTCCGTATCGATCATGTTTCTGTACGGCTGCAGTTCAGTGGTGACTGCACCCGGTACACCGGACATTTATCCTGATGAATCAAGGGTTGTGGACCAGTCAGGCGCGGGACATGCCTGTCTCGGGTACTACATCATCAATGTAAATCCCGGGACAAAGGGAATTGATGTAACTCCCTTGAGAGACGCCAATCTGCACCTGAATGTTACCGGAACTCTCAATGCAACAATGGGAGTCTCCGCCGTGGGTGTGCCGTCTGAGCATGATCCTCCAAACGGGATTTTTACGTTCGATGTCACCCTGACTCATCCGTTCGGAACAAAACCGCAGTTAAGCGGGTTCGATGTTAAAGGAATTCTGATAACACCGGGGACATTAAGCATCGGCGGTTTTGGTTTCGCCGGACTCGATGAACCAAGGTTGTTAAATGCCGATGGTTACACGAGGTGGTGGAATCCAACCGAATTTACTGAATCGGGATTTTTCGGTTACACGCAGGGGACACTGGCTTCAACGTCCGCGAATGAATTAACCGCGCTGATAAATCCCTTCAAGTATTTTGCGGATGTGCTCGACGCGACGTCGTCTATGAATCCAGTACTGACAACCGCTATGGATGCTGACGGCGGGCGGGGAATATTCACAAATACCAGCAGTAACACCAGGCGGTACACGATCAAGTTTCCCATGAATCCGGGTCCGCAAATTACATACGGCTACGCGATCGACGCGTCATGGGCAACTCCAACTGTGAACCCGCCAGCCGAACTTCCCGATGATTTTCCGATTAATGCAAACCAGCCGGAGCCTTACTATGTTGAAACTGAACCGGCTGTAAACACACTGTTTTACGATTCTGAATCGGGTTTGTACGGTGGGACGCTGGTCATGAACACGGATATCTACGACTGGCAGGGCCAGCTCAATAATAATGTAGGTGCTGAGATCAACATGGTGCAGCTGTACTCCCCGTCGTTGTTCAACGGGCCTGTCACAGGTTTTGATTTCGGTGAGATCGGGACGTACTTCAGATACAATACGTACCTTACGGGAATACCGGTAATAACAGGCACTGAATCCCGCCTGATTTACACGCGGGTTGAGACTACCGGCGGAAATTCATATGACCAGGGTTTCGGGACTCCGTCCCCGACGGATGTAATCACGTCGTGGCAGGTATCGGAAATAACCATCGAGGACCCACCGTGCGAAACCGATCTGAATAACGACCTTGCGTCGGCAGTCGACATAGATCTGATTGATAGTGTCGCTGATTACCTGTGTTATACCTCCGACCAGGAGGACTGGTACAGATTTGAGATACCCTCTTCCTCAACAGCCACGGGATCGATAAAACTTAATATTGACGCTGACACTCACGAACTTTCGCTGACCGAGCCGGATGGGTCACTGGTTGTCCAGGGTTACAATGTGAGCCCGGGTATAGAAGTAATAGATCTCGAAATTAATAAACTTCATCCTGGGGAGTATTACCTGCAGGTCGAAGCCACCATGTTCACACCGGCCGGTCCGGGAGCATTGAAATATTATCTCGAAACTAATATTACTGTGGAAGATATTACTCCCGTCAGCCCCGTGGATGTTACACCAGAGAGCATGGCTTGCGAAGCCGACTGGGTGGGTGTGAACTCTCCCTGGATTGTTACGACAGGCATTAACGGCGCATATGCTTATGAATCGGGGGTACCGGTGCCAAACCTGCTCAGCATTATTCAGGATGATGGGTTCGCCCGACCGGTGCTTTATAACCAATACCTGTATTACTGGGAAAATTTCTCCGGGCCCGCCGGAATAGACGTTATCGATTACACTGACTGGTCCAATCCGGTCCATCACGAAGACATCATCTCGATTTCTGATTCTGTCGAAGCGATTGCGGTCAGCGACAGCTATATTTATGTCGCCCATGACACCGGTTCAAACTCATATGTAGACATTTACGATTACTCGGTGGATCCGTTTAATCCGACCCTGGTGAATACTTTCAGTGTCCAGCACAACGTCATGAAAATGGGGCTGATTGATCCGGAAGGGGATCCCGGGCTCATAGCAATAACGTCAAGCAACATGAGCTGTTATGATGTTTCAAACCCGAATTCAGTCATACCCAAGACTATCCTGTTAAACCCGGTCAACTCTATCAACATGGATATTTCCACCTTCGGTGGGATCATTGTAAAAACAGTCCTGGACCAGGGTACAGATTCGTACTTTCAATCCTACACTTACTCAAATGTAAACGATCTCGTATCAATCGGGATTATCCCGATTCCGGGTTACGGACAGAATGTCGACGCAAACGGCGGATACGCGTACATAAGTAACGGCAACGATGGAATTACCATTGTCGATGTATTCACCCCTATAATTCCTGAGATAGTCGGCTCCGTGCAAACCTTATCATCGTCAAGGGACATAGCTGTCGATAGTGAACAGATTGTAAACCTGCAATCCTCGGTTGGATTTCAATCATTCACCATCGTCGACCCTGAGAATCCTGTTATCTCTTCAACCACAGATTGCCTGAACTCACCGGTAAATGGTGTTCTCACGGAAAATTACGGGTACTTTGTCGAGGGATTTTCAGATACCTACGGGGCTGTCAAGGTGGTAAACATATCGGACCCGTCAAACGCAACCCTCGATTTTACATTCTGGGACACAGATTCACTCAACAACATCGCGACGAACGGTACTGTCCTGGCAGTGGGTTCTCAGAACGCAAACTATCTGCGGTTCTTCGATCTCGCCCAGCCGGACATGCCGGACCAGTATCAGGTTCTGACTCTCACACAGTCGATAAAAGCCATGGCAATGACCGAGACGACGCTGTATGTAGGACTGTCAAATGGAACAATGAAAATTTACGACATCCATCTGATTCCCAATACCGTTCCCCATCCCGACTGGACCATGCCGTTCAGCCACGATATCCGTGAAATGCTGCTTCATGGGAACAATCTCTACATAACCTCTGCGATAACTGATGATGTGTTCATTGTGGATATTTCATCGCCTTTCGACCCTGTGCAAGTCCATCAGATCTCCGCTGTGGACACATTCATGGACATTTCCATAGCCGACAATACACTGTATTCTGCAAATCTATCGCGGATGTTGATTCATACCCTGGATAACAGTGGGATTCCAACTGACAGCTGGACATATTACCCGTCGTATGCGCCGAATATTCGTCATATCGCATCAGAAAATTATTACTCCTTCGTTTCCGATGCCAGCCAGCGTCCCATCGCGATGAATGTATGGCCGCCGGATTCCGCAACGGAACTCGGCCCGGTGTTCGGAACCGGCCCATCAAGTTTACATTATGGCCTGATAGTGAAAGACGGCTGGTTGTACGAGCTGAGATCCGGTCTCGGACTGAGGATTTATGATCTTTATTGAGCCTGTAAATATTCCCTCCTGGTATTAAGAGGGAACTTGATTCAGCTATCCGGCAGGTCGATATCCGGCATCAAAGTGCATGGTAAAAAGGAGAGAATTATGCCTTCAAAATGGATTACCCAGTCATTGTTAGTGACGGTGTGGGTCTCAACGGTGAAACCAGCGTTTTCGGAGCCGGGATGTTCTGGGATACGGTAGATTTTGCTCCACCGCCGGCCACTGAAGAGCACACATCCAACGGCCTGGCTGACGCATTCGTAGTCAAGTACTTCCAGGATGGTTCCTGGTGATGTAAAACTGTTAAAGATTTGTGTACCAGGAATTACGACACTTGCTAAGCAATAAAATCCCCCACGTTTTGTGGGGGATTACTTTTTTTCACTGGCAGGCCATTGTTAACGACGTAAAGATTATCTGGTCGAAATACTACCCAATATGTCGCAGTATTCCGTAGTATTTTCAGGTGTTCGCAGATAAGTATCGAACTTTCAGGCTTGAGGGAGTCCCGGGTGGTCTGAATCCGGGTTTACATTACTTTTAATTTACAATATAATATGTAACCTAGATTAAATAATTTCAAGACGGAGGAAAATTAATTGAGAATTAAATCTTTAATGATGGTTGTGGTTCTCGCTTCAGCGATTCATGTTTCTGCATGCACTAACGGGAATCAATCAGTAACCCAACCATCACTCGATCAGTCCGGATTTGCCGGTTCAGACGGAACGGCGGGTGAAGCGCATAACCTGCTGGGTTTCAATTACATTTTTATCGATGCCACTGACCCAACAGACATTCATCATACTATTACCCCGGCGCGTGATATTACGGGACACTATAATATTCTGCGGTTCCTGGAGGACGGTCCATGCACAGACTGTTTCAGCATTACCGGAATTACACCGTCCGGCTCGGGAACGCTGCTCATTGATATCGAGGTGGCCGGTCCATTCGCGAATCCAAACTTCACCGGCTTCGATGTTCGCGGTATTGCGATGTTCAATGCACATTATGACTTTCCCGATTCAGGATTGAATATATCCGACAGGAATCTTGGAGACGGCCAGGTAATCGATCCTGACGGTTTCACGACACTGTACAACAGTTCGACTCTGGGATCCGGACCCGGGGGGCTGCAAGGCTACAATAAAGGATCATTCGCAACAATTACTCCGCCGGACGGCCTTCTCAATGCATACATGAGATTTATAACAGTTGATCCGTTAAACACCAGGAACGCTTTTTACGCAGGTGATGCAGTCACAGTAACCTACGAGGTCGATATGCCTGACACGACCTTCGTCCTTGGCTACGCGCTCGATGCAAGCTGGTTACCAGCATCTACAACACCGGTAACAGATCCTATAGCTGATTTTCCTCCGGAGGCAAATTGCCCTGAACCATACATGATAGATGCATCGGCAACGGGCTTAAGCCCATTCGCAGGTGCTGAAGTTACGATCGATGTTTACGACTGGCAGGGCACTGTAAGCCATTCGACACCATTGATTGAATGCCCCGGATTATTCAGTGGCAGCGTTTCTACCACTTTTAATATGTTCGGACCGGGATTTACCCGATATACGTCATTGATAACCAATGACCTTGGCGGATCATCGGGCACTTACCACTGCCTTATCAGCGTAGAGGACAGTGAGAACGATCCCGGCGGCAAACCATGGCTGGACCTCACGTCTTATCAGGTTGTTGATATAGAGGTCACCGATAGCTTTATACTTTCCGATGTAACACCGGATTCCCTTAACTCCGCCTCATATGAGTACGAGGTATCCGGGAACCATTTATTCGTTGCATCGAATTTTAATGGAGTGCAGGTATACGATATAACCGATCTTTCCAACCCGGTATGGATTAAAAAAATTCCCACCACTGGTCAGTCATGGGATATCACAGTTTCAGGTGGATACCTCTACTCGGCTTCATATGGCTCCAATCTCGATATTATCGACATTGATCCCATTGAGTCAGCCTCTGTAATAAACAATTTTCCACTTGACGGAGCGACATTCGGGATCGACAGCGATGGAACCACTGTATACGCATCTAACTCAACCTATCCCGATGGCGTTTTGCACATAGTCGATGTATCGGATCCGATGTCGCCTTCAATATTAAACTCAGTCGTGTTTACAGGATTCGCCAAGTCGGTCAAATATTCAGGTGGGTATGCATACCAGGCGGCCGGATCAGGTGGTCTGCAGGTAATCGATGTCGATCCGCCGGCGTCAGCCTCACTAGTAGCGTCTGTTGATACGGTTGACATGTGTGAAGACATTTATGTTGATGGGTTCTATGCATACGCTGCCTCAAATATATCCGGCCTTCAGATTATCGACATTGATCCGCCGGAAACTGCTTCAATTGTAAATACCATAGCTACCGGTGATACGGCACTGGCTGCCGCGATATCAGGTGGCCATGCATTCATTGCCAATGCATATGGTGGAGTTGCAGTTATTGATGTCGATCCAGTCGGGTCAGCATCAGTTATAGACAATATCTCTCTTCCCGGCCGTATCTGGGAATGCCTGATAGATGGAACTACACTTTTCGCTGGTGCATTTGGGGTGACATGGACCATCGACATTAATAACCCGGTAATCCCATCACCTTTGGGAGAATTATATTATCCTGGAAAGGTAGAAAATCTGACGGTATCTGGAGACCGGGCATTTATCTGCAATGGTGATTCAGAGTTCTTAATTCTGGATATTTCCGAACCCCAGTCGGCCACAGTCAGTAAATTTATGAATATTCAGCCGACTTATGCTGTCGAAGTTGCGGGGGACTACGCATATGCGCTCGGATGGGCAGGATTAACAATTATTGATATCAGTGTCCCGGGTTCGGAAACCGTAATAAATTCGGTATCCTATTCGGGTTCAAAATTTGACCTCGCGATTTCAGGCGGATTTGCATACGTTGCAGCTGGCAGTGCCGGCTTGAAGATCTTCGATGTAGATCCACCGGCAGCGACATACGAGGTGGCAACGGTCACAACATTGCATGGGGCTGAAGATGTAGCTGTCATGGGAACTTATGCCTACGTTGCAGAAGCTGATACACCAGACGGAGTAATTGAGGTTGTTGATATCGATCCCCCGGCAGCGGCTTCCGTTGTCCACACCGTAACACTTCCATATAGTGCAAAGGGAGTTGCCGGCCAGGGCAATTACCTGTATGTCGCTAATGACGAATCCGGAATCTCGGTAGTCGATATAACGGATCCACTTACCGCGTCGCTCGTCAGCACTACGGATATAACTGGTTTTTCGGCACGGGATCTGGATATTTCCGGGAATTACGCGTTCGTTGCCGATTATACTTATGGTCTCGTGGCCATAGATATATCGGACCCGCTGATACCTGTGGAGATCGACCAACTCGCTCCAGTTGGGTATAAGTGGGGTATATCAGTTCAGGGCAACCATGCTTACCTGGCGTGTGGACCCGGCGGCGTGGGAATTATCAGACTGTATTGATGATATTTGCACCCAGGCAAAACTAACCCGGTCCCAGACCGGGTTTTTTGGTGCCAACTAATGCATACAAATCCCAATTATCATAAATTTCAATGAAAAAAATCCCGGGCAAAACCTGGAAGCTTCACGTTCTGTTTTGTTGCGCGGGTGCTCTATGTAGATAATCATGATAAGGTGCATTTGGTATTTACTCAGGTCATGGGGATAAAAATCCATCCTGCATTGACAATCAGTCGATCTGGTAGCACGATAGACCAATGGAATTCGATGAACTTTATCTTATCAAGCCCCTGCTGAAGGCAATCAGCGAGGAAGGCTACGAAGAACCGACGCCTATACAGGTCAAGGCCATACCACACCTGCTGGACGGTCGGGACCTTATGGGCTGTGCGCAGACAGGCACCGGAAAAACGGCGGCGTTTGCCCTCCCGATAATCCAGAAGCTTACCAATGAGAGACCGAAAGGTCGCAGAAGACCGATCCGAACGCTGGTTCTCGCTCCCACTCGCGAGCTCGCGACCCAGATTTATCAGAGCTTCGTTACATATGGCAGGTATACAAAAATCAGAGGGGTTGTTATTTACGGGGGAGTCAGCCAGAGACCCCAGGCGGACGCGCTTGCTAAAGGAGTCGATTTTGTTGTCGCCACCCCCGGACGTTTACTCGATCTCATGAACCAGGGTCTGGTCAGGCTCGATTCTGTGCAGACGCTGGTGCTTGACGAAGCTGACCGCATGCTCGACATGGGTTTCATCGTCGACATCAGAAAAATTATCCGCGTTATTCCGGAGAAACGTCAGACCCTGCTTTTCTCCGCGACGCTGCCGAAGGATATCCTGAGGTTTGCAAATTCAATCCTCACCGACCCTGTGTCGATCGAAGTGACACCCGAGATGCCCACGGTCGAACTGACCGATCAGTATGTCTATTTTGTCGAGTGGGTCCATAAGATGGATCTTCTGAAGCACCTGCTGGCGCATCGGGATTTTTACCGGGTGCTGGTGTTCTGCGAGACGAAGCATACGGTCGATCGGGTCGAGAAGGAATTAAACAGATCCGATCCTGCAAAGAAAAAATCGGGGGGGCGCAGGGGAAAATACAGACGCGCGGAGGCGATCCACAGCGGTAAAACCCAACGGGCTCGTGAACGAGCTCTCGACAGGTTCAAGAAAGGTGAAATACAGGTGCTTGTGGCAACTGACATTGCCGCTCGCGGGATCGATGTTGAAGAAATCGATCATGTGATCAATTTCGAGTTTCCGAAGGAACCTGAAGTTTACATTCATCGGATCGGCCGTACGGGAAGGGCGGGGGCGAGGGGAATCGCGATTTCATTCTGTACCCATCAGGACCGGCCGATGATGAGAAAAATCGAGATGTTGATTAAACAGCACCTCGAGGTTGTGGCAGAGCACCCGTTTAAATCCGACATACGCCCACCGCAGCCGACTGTAATTGATCCTAAGATCAGGGCGAGAAACCTGGCAAAAGCCAGGAGACTTCGAAGGCGCAGGTAATATTGTCAACGCGAAGAGTAGAGGTCCCTGTACGTCGGAATCGTACAATAAACGACGAAGACGTATCGTCCGCTTCACATTTTAACTGTCACACTACCCCGACTTTTTCATTGTTGAAAACTTGAACGGTGCGTACAGCGGACACCATCCGATCAGGGACGTTGCAAGCGGGATCAGCCCTATCGCCCCCCACCACGATTTAAAAAATATTCCCAGGACGATCACGATCACTCCAACAATGATCCGGATGATCCTGTCGGTATTTCCCATGTTCTTAATCACGTGTGTCCCTCCTTTTGAATTATCGATGACACATAATAATTAACCACACTTAAACAATTTAACCAAATCCAAACATCCATTTTTGCAATCTATTTTCGGTAAATCGGCAAGATTTCCGACACCCCGGCATCTAACTAATTGCAGGAAGTCACATGCAAATCACCTGCTGAAAAGCCAACCGGGGAGGTTAATCCCGATGCTGAGGAAGTTATCAGCGCTTTTTTACGTGTGGATTTTTATCGCGGCCATCATATCAACCGGCTGCGGACAGGGAGAAAGTCCCACAACACCCGACAACTCTCTTGACACTACCCCACCTGTCGAACGGACAATGGACGCGAATCACCATCTCTGGGGATTCTATAATGTCTCGATCGATCCCGAGACCCACGTGGTTACGGTCGATACGCTTCGAAGTGCCCAGTTCACGTGCAACGTAACGCAGTTCATGCAGCCGCCGATTGCAAACGGCAGCCTTCTGCATATCGTCGTCGACGAAGCCGAGTCCGATTTCACCACAGGCTACGTGGTCGCTGACGCGACCTTCATACACCCGTTTCCCGCCCTCAGGCAGTACCGTGGATTCGATGTGCGCGGAATCGTGATGGGTGGCGGATCGGAAAACCTCGCCACCGGCGGACTGAGCTACGCAGGCGAGGATGACCTGATGCTGCTGAATCCCGACGGATGGACACGATGGTGGAATCCGACCGAGTTCGCAGAGGACGGAAGCATTTTCAGTTATCTCGAGGGAATCTACGTGCCGGGTCATTACTTCCCGAGTGCCACGCTCAACAGTTACAAGTACTTCGCGGACGAGCTCGGGCTGCATAATGACCTCGAACTCGATCCCGATAACAGGGGCACGTTCTCGACCACTCCCGGTGTTAATTCCCGAAGGTACATCATCCAGTTCCCGGGCGGAGTCCAGCCGGCCTACAATTTTGCGTACGCAATCGATGCAAGCTGGTACACGCCGGACGAATCGTTCGCACCGCACTTCCCGCTCGAGGCGTTCAGCCTGAATGCGAACTGCGCGGAGCCCTATTTAATAACGGTCACCGACCTGGGGTCCAGCGCGTGGTACGAAAGCGAAACGTCCAAGGGCGGGTCGCTGATCCTCGATGTCGAGGTCTTCGACTGGCAGGCGAGTGACAATCCCGATGGAATCGAGGGTGAGATCTCCGGGTTGTGGCTCGATGGTGACATTTTCAGCAGTCCCGTGAATATCGCCGATTCAGCGCTGATTATTCCGACCGGACCGACGTCGGGAATCTTCCGTGCTGAGATCACAGATCTCAACCTGACGCATCCGGGTGTTTACGAGTTCTGGGTGATCGCCGAGAACGCGAATCCATCGTCCTACGAGCCGCAGATACCAATGCCGACGTATCCGTACACATGGCCTGCGGGGAACCTTGCGTGCTACGCGAAAGCCAGCATCGAGGTCGCCGTAACTGCTCCACAATTTGCACCGACCGTAACCGACATCACACCCGAGGAGGGTGTGGTAAACACATCAGTCCCGGCGACGATCACGGGAATGCACTTCGCCGATGGCTGTACTGTCGAGCTTCGGGAGGCAAGCGGTGAGGGAATGTTCATCATTCAGGGTGAAAACATCAATGTATACCAGGACGGCACGAAGATCTCGTGCACGTTCGATCTGACCGGAGCCACAACCGGGCCGTTCGATGTCGCGGTGATCAATCCGAGCATGCTCGAGGGAGTACTTCCCGAGGGATTCGAAGTAACAGCGGTCGGCTACATAATTTATGTGGACTCATCCAACACATCAGGCTATCACAACGGCACAGAGACCTACCCGTACCCGACAATCGGCCAGGCACTCAATGCCGCACCTCCCGGAAGCATAATCTGGGTCGATGACAGCGGTACCCCATACACGGAACAGGTGGTCATGGTCCAGGGAGTCGATTTGATCTCGGTAAACTTCGACGACTCAGACGGCGACGGTGAGGCGTGGATAAGACCGTCCGTTGGTGTTGCAACGGTCGTAGTCGGCGCAGTGGCGTCGCGAATCGAGGGGTTCGAGATCGACGGCATATACGGCGCATGGAATGCAACCAACGGAATTGTCTGCGACGGCACGACGATGGAAATTGTCGACTGCCGAGTACATGATTTCCTGCGCCTTGACGCCACTGGCATCACGCTGATGAACGGATCGCACAGCCTGATCGACCGGGTACATGTGTACAACATCAATAACAACACCTACAACCAGTCGTCGTATTTCTACGGAATAAAGGTGGAAAATTGCGATGGCTCCGGTGATGATCGCGTGGTTATCGATCACACGATCGTCCACGACGTATATGCAAGCGGTTACTACGATGGAATCAACTGCCGTCCGCAGGGAATACTCATCGAGAACTCATCGGGAGTCAGGGTCGCCAATACAATCGTCTACGGCATCCGTGGCGGACATAACAACCAGGTCTGCGGTATCAAGACCGAGTACTCCAACGACATTGAGCTTCACAACATCACTATTTACGACATTTACAAGACCTATAACTCAGGAAGCGCCTACGGTGTCAGGATGGAATACTCCGATAACGTGGACGTACGCAACCTGATCATAAATTACGTCCGGAAGAGCCTTTCCGGAGCAACTGCATACGCTGTGTCCCAGTTTGGATCGTCGTATTACTTCGAGTACAGCAACAGTTACTTCTGCTCGACGGGCCTTTACGACAACGTGATCCCGGGACCCGGATGCATAAGCTATGATCCAAGATTCGTGAATCCAGGCGTGAAGGATTTTCACCTGTGGCCGGTGTCGCCGTGCATGAATACCGGCGATCCAGCCATGACCGACTACGACGGCACGCCATGCGACATGGGCGCGTACGGCGGTCAGGGTGGAAACTGGTAATTTGCTGAATTCAGGAATTTGAAACGAAAAGTTATTAAGACCGTCAAGTGTAGTATCTAAGCAACTGTACAGATAACTTTGGCCAGTCAAGCGCCGCGGGAAGTTAACCGCGGCGCCTTTTGTTCGAGCAATAATTGACACACAGCAACCACTTTTTTTTTGATTTACGTTGGTAAAAGTAGAGTTCGTAGTAATATATATAAATTTAACAATTTTCTCTGGATTAACACTTGACATATTTCCCCCCCCCGAATATATTATAAATATGGAGATAGGTTAATGCTTTGAAACGGCAAATCCTGGGGGCTTCAATGTGCGGAACTTAACTCTCCTGTTGATCGTAATCCCGATTCTCTGCGGATGCGCGGGTAACCCATCCATGCCGGATATCGTGCAGGACGATGGCACGTCCCCGGAACTTACGCTGAATTCCGACATCCCCGACGGTCCGTACCGTCTCTGGGGAGAATGGACGTTCTATTTCAGTGAGGACCACAACTCTGTAGAGGCCGTTCCACGCCGTCAAGCGCGATTCCACTTGAACTCCCTGAAATTCCTCGAGGACTACTGTACCGACTGCCTTGAAATCACGCAGATGCACAACAACGGCGACAGCACGATCGACCTGACCGTAAAAATCAAACATCCGTTCGAGGGTCACCCCGAGTACACCGGGTTCGATGTCAAGGGCATAATAATGTTCAATGGGTCGCATGTAATTCCGGAGAACGGTCCGGCGTTTCCGCTTTACCCCGATGACTTCAGAGTGTCATTTCGGATGCTGGGTGACCCGGAGCTTCTTAATGCGGATGGATATACATACCGTTGGAGTCCGTCATACGATTCAGGATCGACAATGCCTATCTTCAGCTACTGGGAAGGAAAATACGCGAACGGAACACCAACCGCAAATGTGAACGGATACCTGGATTTTTACTCGAACGAAGACCGTCACATGTTCGAGCACAACGCGACTGTGAGCAGGACGTACCGCATCTGGCTTCCGCCGGGGCCTGTTGTCGCGGGTTATGCAGTCGAGGCGTGCTGGGAACTCCCGACTGTCACGCCCGTAACGAATCCTGCCGAGGATTTCCCTATCTCGGCAAACCAGCCCGAGGCCTATCATTTTAAGGTTGTAATTAACGATGGTAACCCTGTAATAGACCATTGCTGCGCGTATTCATCAACGGTTTACGAAGCTCGTGCAGAGCGTTATTTGTGGTACAGAGGACCAGAATCACATCCTACGAGTCAGTGGGTAGCCTGCTGGAACGAGAATACGGAATACAATATAGGTGGTATGAATGTTTCAGAATGCGACGGTCCACCCGACTGGCTCTGCCTGGGTGTTTACCCCTGGTATCTGAAACAGGATAAGATACACCAGCTTATTGCAGTTGAATGGCATGCTCCTTGGCCATCCTTCCCTGGCAATCCACTTTTGTATCCTGCATTTGATGTTTATGAAGTTGAAGTAGATATGGACTAACATATGCACTCCAAAGGAGGAGAACTGCAATGCGAAACCTTTAGTATTTGTAATCGCACAGTTGGGATTGTTTTTATTGGTCACAGCAACGGTTCTGAAGTACGAGCCTTTTAATAAGGTCACCAATCACTTCAATACATAAGCCTGATTCTCCCATCCTCCATAGTCCGAAGAACTCCCTGTTGCCTTCTTTGCCTGTTATCGGACTCACGCAAAATCCCGCCAGTCCCGGGGGATTATCCGATTTGAAAATGTCACGGGGTACAAATTCCTCCAGCACTTCCCTCCAGATCTCCGGATCAACGATCACTCCGCCCGGAGCCTTCCCCTTCCCCGCCTCGAACTGCGGTTTTATCAATGCCAGAAGAATCCCGTCGGGTTTCAACCTCTGCACCAGCTTCGGGAAGATCAGTTTGAGCGAGATGAAGCTCACATCGATGACAATGCAGTCGAACGGACCCGGGACCTCCTGATCGAGATGCCTTGCGTTCAGTTTCTCGACAACCGTAACTCTCGGATCGGTCCTCAATCCCCAGTCAATAAGGCCCCTGCCGACATCGAGCGCGGTAACGTGCGATGCACCCTTCTTTAACAGGCAGTCGGTGAATCCTCCGGTCGATGCACCGATGTCCAGTACATCCCAGCCTGATGGATCGAGTCCGAAATGGTCGAGTGCACCCTCAAGTTTCGTCCCACCCCTCGACACCCAGGGGCAGTCCGGCTTCAGCAGCTTGATTTCAACATCGATGGGAACCCTTTCCCCTGCCTTGGTGCCCTTCTGACCGTTAACAAGGACGTCGCCAGCCATGATCGCAGCCTGCGCGCGCGATCTCGACGGGAACAGTTCACGTTCCACGAGCAACTGATCGAGCCTTGTTTTTTTCACCGTCATGGGATCTTACCCGACAGGTGGGAACAGGTGTCCGTACTCGAAATGAACGACCAGTGCTGTCATTATTCCGAGAAATACCCCGACTAAAACCTCCATCGGGTTGTGACCGACGAGGGTCTGGAGTTCCTGGAGGTTCCAGCGCTTGAAGAAATCCGCAATTTCCTGGCCCTTGTACGGCCCGTGTTTAGTGAGGTCGGTGATCAGGTTGTTGATAGCCTTCGCCTGATCGCCCGTGTGCCGCCTGAGTCCAGCGGCGTCGTAAGCGACCACGATACTGAATACAAATGCAAGTGCAAAGAGAGGTGTCTCGAACCCGTGAACCAGCCCGATTGAAGTCGTGCATCCAATGACCGGGGTGGTGTGGGTCGACGGCATTCCGCCGGTGCCCAGCAGGCGCTCCCAGTCGAGTTTCCTGGACGTAATGGCCACGAGAATGAATTTCAGAAATGCAGCCAGACACCAGCTGATGCCGGCTATCACCAGCGGTTCATTATCAAATATAGCTGTAAAAAAATCAATCATCTGTTAATCCGCTGACTCATTTTCATCGGTATCCATGTTCACGAGCTGCATGACTCCCTCGGATTCGATCAGCACTTTCACCCTGCCCTCAGCCTCATCGAGCAGGTTTGCGCAGTGACGTGCCAGTGCCGAGGCTCTTGAGTACTCTTTCAATGTCGATTCAAGATCGATTTCCTCCGCCTCGAGACGGTCGGTGGCGGATTTCAGCTCCGTGAACGCTTTTTCGAAGGACATCTTTGCGATTGCCTTCGGAATCGATTCACTTTTAATATCGGCAGTCATGGTCGTTCGGTCTCCTCTTCAACTCTCATTTTTATGTACCCGTCGCTCACACGGAGGTCCACAAGCGTACCTTCCATCACTTGCCCGGTCCTTGAAATCAGCTTCCCCGACTCTCGGTTAAACGCAAGCGAATACCCTCTCGATAGTATCACTGTCGGATCAAGGCTCTCAAGGCGGCCGATCGATGACAGGAGCTCTTGCTTCAGGAATTTAAGGTGATTCCATGCCGCACGGCCCGACCGGGCACTCAGTGCGTCGATATTCTGCCTGAGATTATTGACTCTATCAAGCGGACGGCGATAAACAGGCCTCGATAAAAGATTCCCGACGCTTGTCCTGTAAGTCTCAATCTTGATCTCGACGGCCCCGCGAAGGTCCATCAGCAGCGATGCCACCTCGCCCATCAGCTCATCGGCGGATGGAGCCGCAATCTGAGCAGCCTGCGTGGGGGTCGCGGCGCGGACGTCCGACGCGAAATCAATTATCGTGAAATCGACCTCGTGACCCACCGCACTGATGACCGGTACGTCTGTCTCGCGAATCCGTCGCACGAGAGCCTCATCGTTGAAACATGCAAGGTCCTCGAAGCTTCCTCCGCCGCGACCGATGATTATGAGGTCCAGACCGTCCCGTCCCTCACTCCTCTCGATCTCGGACCAGAGCTCAAGCAGATTCAATGCCCCGATAAGGCTCTCGGGAGCTGAATCCCCCTGTACGAGCGAAGGCGATAGTACTAATTTCACGTACGGTGCGCGTTCGTTGAAAATCCGGATCATGTCGCGTACTGCGGCACCCGTGCGGCTGGTGACAAGCCCAATCTGGCGCGGGTACATCGGGAGTGGACGCTTGATGTCCTCATCGAACAGCCCTTCGGCTGCCAGCTTTTTCCTGGTTTCCTCAAATTCGAGCCAGAGCGCTCCGAGACCTACGTCCTGAATCCGGTTGACCACGAGCTGGTACGAACCACCCGCAGGCCAGACGTTCAGGCGTCCTGTCGCGACGATTTCCCGTCCATCGGTCGGCTTTACAGTGAGTTTTTCAGCATCCGATCGGAACGCGACGCATTTCAGGTAGCTTTTCTGGTCCTTCAGGCCGAAATAGATGTGCCCGGCCTTCGATGCTGACAAATTCGTGACCTCGCCACGCACAGAGACACCTGACAGTCCGGGATCCTGCTCTATAAGGGTCTTGACCCGGTTGGTGACATCGGTGACAGTCCAGACCTTATCCGGCTGGAAAGCGTGCGGATCGGGTTCGATTTCGATATCGGGATCGAGCATCAGCGGCGGGAATAGTAGCATAAATTACGTGATCACAGACCGTAACCTAGTTGTTTCAGTACCTCCACAGTATCGAGAACGAATCAGTGGATGCCAGACCAGATTTTCACGTAGCGCGGGTGTCCCGCCGGCTGTCCCGCGGAAGTCCCGTCCGCGACCCATCAGGCTCAATCAATGATATAATATTTTATGTCCTTATCCTTCTAACACAGGCGGGAGACTAACATCATGCAGAGAAACACTCTCACAGTTTTTACGGTCATTCTCGTACTTGCATTGGTCTCATGTTCGAACCATGTTAATCCAGTGGTTCCAGACCCGTCACCGCCACGTCAATCGACCGATAACACCGTCCTCTGGGGCCTTTACGAAATCCATTTCGACCTCGATACGCTCGAATTCGATGTCGTTCCACTTCGCGGAGCCCAGTTCACGTGCAACATAACGAAATTCATCGACGGTCCCCCGCAGAATATTCATCCTCAGCTTATTTCCGTAGATCAGCAGCCCGGCTACACTGACCTGGCTCTAAACATGGTTGTCAGTCATCCCTTCCCGCACAACCCAGAGCTGACAGGCTTCGATGTGATGGGTGTCTTCCTCGGGAACGGCTCAGATACATATCCCGGTCCCGGCGGGTACAACGTGCCGGGACAAAACGACATGCGTCTTCTCAATCCCGACGGTTACACGCGATGGTTCAACCACCAGGAATTTTCGAACACGTCTGGGAATCTGTTCTGTTACACACCGGGAGTGCTGGGAAGTCCCGGATTCGTGCCATCAGCGTCAATTAACGCGTACAAGTACTTCTGCGATGGCCTTGAAGAGACAGGGAAGGCAAACGCATTCCTGAGAAATAACCAGGACCAGAGAGGTGTATTCCTGGCAGGCTCAACCAATTTCAGGCGTTATTCAATCAGGTTCCCCGACAGTACCGGTATTACCTTCCAATATGCTGTCATTGGACACTGGATGAGTCCGGGCGTCCCAAATCCGGAGCTGTCCGATTTTCCACCCGGTGCCAACTGCGATGAGATCCCGACTTTCAAAGTAACAAACAACAGCGTTACTCATTTCGTGTCCGAGACCGAATTCGGCGGGAACATCGAACTGACAATCGAGCTCATCGACTGGTCTGCGCAGTTATCAGGTGGGATAGTGGATGAGTTCCAGATCACATGCTACAGCCCTGTCCTGGCGGAACCCTACATACATTCAATGGGTCCCGAGTTAAACGAAGGGTCGTATTTCTCATTCGGCGTGTTTAAACCTATCGACACTTATACAAGCCTCAATCCAATACCGATCTGGATTGAAATAACATACCCGTCGCAAGATTATACGAATCCATTCGGCATTCCCAACGATGCGACAGGCCCGTTGACATCCTACATGCTGGTTGAGGAATTCGTCGACCCCGTAGGAGCCGGATGGTCCCGGACATGGGGAACCTCAAGCAGCGATCGCGCGTACGGTTTGACTGTCGATGATGACGGCAACTCTTATGTCACAGGCTACCAGTACGCGGACGGCTCACAGGATATTTTTCTCGCCAAATACAACATCAATGGTGAGCTCCAGTGGAACAGGCTGTTCGGTGGAACGTCCACCGACTGGGGCTACGACACGGCTGTCGACAGCCTTGGTAATGTCTATGCTACCGGTTACTACATGGGCACTGCGGACTTCGATCCGGGTACCGGTGAAGATTTGCATACCTCAAACGGCTCGAACGATGCATTTCTCGTGAAGTTCGATTCAGATGGTATTTTCATCTGGGCCAGGACATGGGGCGGGGACGGTTCTGAAAATGCTTATTCCGTTGAAGCGGATGAATCTGATAAAATCTTTGTAGCTGGGGACTTCTCAAACACGGTTGATTTCAACCCCGACGGGGGTTTCGAGGAAACATCGAACGGGTCATACGACGCGTACGTTAGTATATTCACCTCGGGAGGGATGCTCCAGGATGTAATAACACTTGGAGGAACAAGTGTCGACAGGGTAACCGATGTTTACGCTTTGTCCGATACAGCCTTCTACTTCTGCGGTGAATTTAACTCAACGGTTGATTTCGATCCTTTCGGTGGCAATGAAATTACGTCAAACGGCGACTACGATGCGTTCCTGTGCAGGTATGACTGGCCGCTCGTCTTCAGCTGGGTTCGCACGTGGGGTGGAAGCGGTATCGATAACGCTACAAGCGTGGATTTCGGTTCGTTGGGACTCGTCGTAACCGGCGGTTTCAGCGATACGGTCGACTTCAATCCCCTCGGAGGAGCACCAAGGACGTCCAACGGTCACACTGATGTATACCTGGTCAGTTACCACGGTTTAACAGGTGAATTCGAGGATGTCCTGACATGGGGAGGCTCAGGAATGGACCAGGGCGAGGCTGTCTGCTGGAACTATGTAACAGGCAGCTTCATGGGAACAGTCGATTTCGATCCCGGACCGGCATCGGATGAGCATTCCTCTAACGGTGATCTGGATGTTTTTCTTACCTGCTTCGAAATCACCGGGTACAGTTGGACCCGCACGTTCGGCGGGAACAATCTCGACAGTGGACTTGCAGTGGGTGAACATTCCTGGGATGCATACGTCGCGGGACGTTTCAGATACACCGCTGACCTGGCCCCGTCCGGTCCACCGTGCCATGAGGATCCCGATGAACATACATCGGGCGGTGCCTGCGACATCTTCCTCAGCAAATTCCTCTATAACGGCTGCTGGTAAGAACCAGCGATGAATTCTGGTATCAGTTGCCACTAACCACAAAGTATAAAAAACCCGCGCTACTGCGCGGGTTTGAATGTTTGGCAAGTACGCAATGGATCATTGCGGAATCTCGGACTGCGTAAAGACGCTGATACCGTCCTGGTGCAGCACAAATATCTTTCCGTTATAGTCACTGCCTTCAACTCTCAATGGCAAACCGGAAATATCGGCTGATGTTCCGAACTGCCCGATACCTGTCCCTATTGAGTCGTATTTTTTAACACGTGGTGTGTTGTTACTCAACCAGTCCAGGACGTAATAGTCATTCGTATTGTCCCGCGTGATGTCCAACGGCTCGTTGAAACCACCCATGCCGTTTGCCTGTACTCCCCCCCAACTTACGCCTGTGGGCCCGAGGAACATAGTCCAGCGTTCGACCCTCCATTCCGGATCATCTTCAACAAAGTAGATATGATCGTTCGAAGTAGATGATTCGCAGCCGGTAATGATATCGTAATGAAGACTACCGTCACCATAGCCACTAATGTTTGCTACTCCACCGCTGTACATGTAGGAGGGAGGCATAAACCTGGGAAGCCAGTGATATCCTGGAATGAAATAACCGCAGATCATCGCATGGTAATTGTTGTAAGTGCTTGATGTCACACCGATGACGTCCTTTACGCCGCCTGGTACAGGCACGGTATGAAGACTCAACGGGCTGCCGGTGTTGTCGTAGGATGCAGAATAGTTAACAGTGCCGTTGTTGTTACCGCCAATGATAATGTTCCCATTCGGTGAAATGTCGATTCGATCGCAACCGGTGTAGGTGTTGAAGAAAAATGCACCGGTCTGGTAATCATCGGCACCTACATGCCTCCAGACCTGTCCGTCAGCATACAAGACGAGCAAGTCCCCGTCGTTATGATCGACAGCAACATCATGTGGATCGATACCGGGCCTTGTCGGGATGTTTTTAGTGATGTCGATAGCGATATCGACCGCGACACAGCATTGTGTCACGCCACCATCGGGGTCGCTTATCTCAACACATACGTTCCCCAGGTAATCCGTGTCATAGAACTTAAGCGGGTGATCGTCGGTACCTGCATCGTATGGATCTCCGTAAACATTGTCGCCATCAAAATCCCACTGGTACGTGAGAAGCCCTCCCTCAGGATCGTATGATGCAGAGGCGTCGAATTCTATCAGGTCCGCAGGTCCATAGTACGGCATAGGCGTGACAACCAGCATGTCGCAAACGGGTGCCAGATTGATAGGCTCTGGGGATACTGTCAGATCGTACCTGAAGAAAGCGGCCAAAGTATCGTTCTGAGCAAGGTTTGGAATTCCAAAATCATTCCCGTAATCGAAGCCGGGATATTCGAGAATCACCCAGTATTCGTTGCCTTCCTTGCCCGTAACATTATCGGCCGGGATATCGATGTAATACGTTGAGCAGTATGCATCGTTATCAGCCGGATTCAGTGGGTCGAGATTGTACACACCCGAAAGTACTGTCGATTCGATTTTGATTACCAAGGGCTGAATTTCCCATCCCCAGACGTCGATATCCAGGATCAGGTTACCACCGTTAGATGTTTCGTCCTCGTAATAAACATTGTCAGTAATTGTCACATTGATAGCCGGAGCTTCGACAGCATTCGACGGGTGAACACCTTCACCCTCCCAGTTTGCCAGGACCGCATAACCGTAAATTACCCCCTTTGAGTTCGGAAAACGCAGGTAATAATTCCGTATGTTGTTCATACCTGCACCGAATACACCCCTTCCATCGGCATGTCCCAGCAACCATGGCCAGAGGTCCTCCGTTGCCCCAAGCCCATCGGCGAAATATTTATATGGGCAGAGTGTTGCTGTTCCACCGAAGGCCGGAGAGGCGAACTGGCCCGGCGTATATCCGAACATCCCCGGTGTCAGGAATTCAGACGGGTTGTACCAGCGGGTGTAACCGTCGGGGGCTCCATTTCCACCGACTGGATCGGCTAACATGTACTGGTCCACACCGAAAACCGGGTACTCGCAGTCAGAGTTATAACTCAGCGTATCACTACCGTCACCCATGAATACTCCGCGAACATCGTACCCGTTGTACTGGGTTAATCCCGGGAAAGGGTGCGTCAGCCTGACATCGATATCCACATCGATGTAGTTTGATCCGATCGGTGTGTCGTGGATATTGAAAGCCAGCGATGCTGCCTTCCCGTTTAAAATACCTACAACATTACAGGTGAACATTACTGACCGGTTCGGGAGTGCATACGCCGTCTGGTTCTCGATGTCGATAACGACATCGTAATAGCCCCAGAGATGGGTCTGCAAATCCCCCTGGGCAGTGTTGGATCCATAATCAGTGTAATCGGATGGTGATGTGGGATCTGCATTCCCTGAGCTGCATCCCAATGCAAAGAGCGAAAACACAAATGCTGTTGCGAACAATAACCACACTCGCGCCATGGCAAGCCTCCTCATCATCTGGAAATCTGTAAAGCTGGAAGGAATGAAAATCCGAGTGATAGAATTATATGATTTTCAAATGAGGATAGCAAACTATATGATTACAACTATACTGATAATATAAAAGATCCAGGCTTGCACTTATCCTGTCCATAACAGGTATAATTTCCGAGATTCCCCGGTAGCATCCGGTAAGTTGAGGGAAATACATGTCGAAGACTATTCAGTTCGTCAAGAAACACGAGGATCACTCGACCGAGAACGGTTTCCAGTTCGAGTTCTTCTGCGACTCATGCTCGAAGGGCTTCAAAACGAAATTTAAACCGTGGACCTATGCAACAGCGTCGGGCGTCGCTGAGACGCTGGGAAGTATTTTCGGCGGTTACATCGAGGCTGTGTCCGACCTTGGAGAAAATCTTAAGGACAACGCGTGGGAAAAAGCCCACGCAAAGGCTTTCGAGAAAGCCATCAAGGACACAAAGCCGGATTTCGAGCAGTGTCCGGATTGTCACCTGTGGATATGCAGGACAAACTGCTGGGTCGCCGGCGATGAGATATGCGTCAAGTGTGCGGGGACAGCGATCGAGGAGGCCGACAGGGAATCAACGGTAGATACATTGAAGATCCTGAACTGCCCGTCGTGCGGAGAGGTGCTTGAGTCTGACGATAAATTCTGTTCCAACTGCGGGGGAAAGATCGAGCACCAGAAATTCTGCACGTCCTGCGGCGATGAGCTCGAACCGGGTGATAAGTTCTGCTCTAATTGCGGAACTGCGGTTTGATGGAGGATTGGTTGTCTGGATGAGGGAGTGTGCATTAGGTGAGACACCCTCAAGCACCAATTGCACGAAGTGAAAGTGATCCACCACGTGTGCTTGATAGAGGATTGGTTGTCTGGATGGGAAAGTGTGCATTAGTCGAGACACCCTCAAGCACCAGTTGCACGAAGGAAAAGTGATCCACCACGTGTGCTTGAGGGCGGCACTGGTTTTTTCTTATTGAAAATTCTGAACAGGTGGCAATTGAAAATTCTGACCTTGTGCTTAATTGAAAATTCTGATCTTGTGCTCAATTGAGAATTCTGAACCTGTACTTAATTCAAAATTCTGAACTGGTGGCAATTGAAGTTTCTGAACTTGTGCTCAGCATTTTTTCATAATATTAACCAGAAGAATATTTCAATGCCTCCCTCAAGCGCATGTTGAAGGTGAAGCTTATTGATAGTTATCGGGCGCTTGAGGGTGTGTCAGCTAATGTACAATTTCCCTGCTGATTGAATATATTTCCACAATCAAGGTTTATGGAGTAGAATAGACCAGCTATGCCAGTCTATGTATACGAACATACCGGTGATCCCGGGAAGGATTGCGAGAAAGAAATCGAGATCCACCAGGAATTTGGCTCCGACCACCTCGAAAAGTGCCCCAAATGCAAACGCAAGGTCAGGCGCATTATAAAATCCGCAAATTTCACGGTCGACCACCTCGCCCCGACCGCGCTCAAGGAAAAGGGCTTTACCAAGCTAGTCCGTCGCGACAAGGGCGTATATGAAATCGAGGGCGCGGCCCGTGACATGAAAAAACCCGGCACATAATCCCCATGCCCGGCACACCCGACAAACCAGAGTGGAAAAAATTAGGGAGGATATCCTTCGACGATGCTCTCGCGATCCAGGAGGAGCTGATTGAAGCATACCGTCGGACCGGCGACGGGCTCCCGGTCATATTTTCACTCGAACACGATCCCGTTATTACATGCGGGCGTTCAACGCAGGATTCCAACCTCCTGCTTACCGGGGATGAGTACGAGAAGGAAGGGATCGCCGTCCGCAGGATCGATCGCGGAGGGGATGTCACCTACCACGGTCCGGGCCAGGTTGTCGTTTACCCAATCATCGCGTTACGGTCGCACGGCCTTCGTGCCGGGGAGTATGTCCATCTCCTCGAAGAAGCAATGATCCTGACCTGCGCAGATTACGGCATAGATGCTTTTCGACGGGCGGGGTTCCCCGGATGCTGGACTGAGCACGGCAAAATTGGTGCTGTGGGTACGGCCATAAAGGCCGGTGGCATTACCAAACACGGCTTATCATTCAATGTCTCGACCAGCCTCGATCACTTCAAGCTGATCGTCCCCTGCGGAATAACCGATTTCCCAGTTGTACGTCTAGTCGATCTTGTTGAGAATGAACCGGATTTCGAAATAGCAGAAAATATATTAGTCCAGCATGTCATAGACCTGCTAAGCGACTAAAAATTCCACCACCGAAATCGTATTCGCGATCATGTGCATGGTTATTGTCAGGAAAACCGATCCTGTACGCCATCTCACTATCCCGAGAAGCAGTCCCAGGTAAACAATATAAAGCATGTCAGACAGCCCGTACTGGTAATGAGCAGCAGCAAAGAACACAGTTGTTATGATAACCGCCCCGATCTCACCGGTTCTCAGACGGCTCAGGCGATTGAAAAGAAGACCCCGAAATATAAGCTCCTCTGCGACTGGCGCAAGAACGATGATTCCAATGCTCCTTATAATTACCACCGGAAGCTCGAAATCCCATGCACGTGACCTGAAAGCCTCCGACTGCAGGTAGTAAAATTCGTTAATAATCGCGAAGACCGCATAGATACACAGCCAGATCAGGATCTGCTTCACCGGAGGCCATTTCAAAGCCAGTGTTTCCCTGAATGGAAACTTTTTAAATTTGCACACAATGAAGGGGATCGGTATTACAAAAGCAATAGGTACGACCCGTAGCAGTGTGCTTTTCAGTTCTTCATCCATGTGCCTGCCTCCATTGTTATCAGCACATGATATTATAACTCATGCGATATTAGAATTCCGGTTAAGTTGCATAACACTTAGCTGATAGTGATATTTTTACCAGAATTAAACTAAATCAATTTCCATTCGATTATAATATGTAACGCTCATTCGCTCGTCGATTGATCCATTCTGGTATCATATCGGTCACAATACGAGGCGGTCATTCAAATGCTGAACTCGAATATCATTAAAAACCTCACGATCACGCTCTTTGGGAGCATACTCCTGCTCCTCGTCGCCATGCCTGCCGACGCACAGAGCTTGAGGGAGTTCAGACCACTGCCCCGTACCGATCTATACGAGCGCGAATTTCTCGATGACTTTTTCGTCGCACTGGGCAACCGCCCGCAGGGACTCACGTGGGTGGATGAGAGCGCAACAGTCAATCTTCTCGTAACCGGCTCCGTGTACGCCCAGAACGGCGACGCTGAAAACGCGATGCTGACCTTCGGTATGATCCCGGACTACATCACGTCGGCATTCCCGTTCTTCACGACCATGCACGAGGACCTTCTCGTGCCGGACATACTCGATCCGTGGTACGACTACGAGGAAGCACGTGAGTTCATGTTCGGATTTTACACCGACGTCTGGCTTCCCAACCCCGGTTATCGGGATGATTACATCAGCTTCCGCGATGACACGATGGGACGAGCCAGCCGTCGCGACCCGACCGTGCCTGCGGTATGGATACTCGGGCATCTTGCTGACTACGGTTTCGTGCCGGACAGGGCGCTCACGGAGGATGATCCGTACCTGTTTTTATGGGACCTTCTTTCAAGCATCACCGTCTACGCACAACGGTCCACCTATTACGGCCTCGACTGGGATCGCTACAACGAAAACGACTATAACGTGGCAGTTGTAAGCCGGGTCGCTGCCATCATCAACGAGGCTCACCAGGAGGCCGCGAGGCTCGAGGCCGGACGTGGATTCTGGGCCGAACTGATCGACAGCCACCGTCCGTTCGAGCCCCCGACAGAGGGCGTCGAAAGCACCGGTGAAGTTACACCAGTCAGCGATTCCCTGTTCTCACTACCGGGTGAAGCGACGTCGCAGCCAGGACCCACGGAACCACAGGTTATCGAGACTGTCGAGGAATCCTACACCGACCTGTTCCGTCCGCCGGATGAGATCCAGGAATACCCCGGCGACGTCGAGGATCGTGAGCGTGAGCTTGAAGAGCGCATCGAAGCACTCGCCTACGAGGTCGGAGTAAGGCTTGAGCCTGAGGAAACTACGGAGCTTCCCGTCGATGAAAATACAGAGCCGGTAACAGAAGTTCCCGGCACCGATGAAACAATAAACATACCCGTTGAACCTGTGACAGATCCAGACCGGACACCGTCGGTGACGATGCCCGAGGCTACGCCACCATCGGAGCTTGGCAACTACGCGCAGGTTCGACTCAACGAGATCGCCGACCAGCTCGCAGTTGATATCGGAGCTCACGCAAACGAGCTCGGACGCGAAACAATCGATCTTGTCGTTCTTTACAACGATACCAACGTCACCGATGAGACCATAGTCACTGCGGAGCAGCGCTACGTCGCCAAGCGCGAGGCCTTCCTCGCAGGACTTGCGATCTGGGACCGCTTCAACATGGAGATTTTCACACCGCTGACACTCGCTGAATTCAACGATCTCGTCACCGCAGATCTGCACGCACCATATTCCGAGGTCCGTTCTAGTTCGACACAGTGGTCGATGTACCAGGCATACGAGGCTCACTTCGATGAGGCATTCGGACAGATCGAGATGGGTCTCAGGAACCGCAGGGATGAGCCGGACGTCCTGGCAGCCGAAGCGGCTGCGCTGACTGCGTTCCTCGGGGACTACAACGACCTGATCAAGGAAATCGAGGATCTGTTGTCGGGCGCGATCACGGAAGCTCCAGAGGAGCCAGCCGAATAAATTTCGTCGCACTACGATTTGCATTAACAACCCGGTGTTCGAAGCACCGGGTTTTTTTTATTTATAACCTGTTTCTACAAAATTCTGAACCATCTATCCACAATTCCGGCTTTTAACCACCCCAAAATATTGCCATCTGTACAACATGATCCCCTAATACGGGTCATTATGTCCCGTTTTTCTCCACTTTTCCACACAATAACCCATTTTTTTGCACAAAATGAGCATTATCCATTGACAAAAGACAAAGGTTATGATATCCTCATCGTACAAGCACTGGGAGGATAACGCGGTGAACATTTTCAAGCTGGATTACTATGCTATCGGTCTGCATCCACGCTCCTATGACATCCTGATCGACCTGATTGACCTTGAGCTCGGCCTAGCTGATGCACCCACCAGCCTGTACATCCTGGGGTTCATTCTCGACGGCTGGACGCACCGCGAAATTGCAGAGCACATGAAGGTACACCACCGCTCAGTGCAGCATCACCTTCATAAAGCACGGAAAATTCTGGAAAGCCATCAGTTTAATATTTGAATTGCCGTAATTTGAGTCCGCTTCACTCCAGGTGCCGGAAAGGAGCGTCCACGATGAAAAAAGCTGTACCCCGTCCAATGAGACCGCGACGGTCGGGGCCGATTCACACCCGTGAAAGCTGGCTCCGCAGGATCGATTCGTTTGACCGACAGGTCAGGAGGAGCAACAAGAGACACAGGGAGACAGTTGTTTTCCTCGACGCGCAGGTTACCTCGTTAATTTACGCCGACCGCTCCGTCCCTGGCACACGTCTCAATCGTCTGACCATCGGATCGGATACGAAGGATGAAAATCCGATCCCGAAATTGATCGACTGATGGCTGCACGAACCGGAGTGCAATCTACTCAACCGGCAGGGAGTTGAAATGTACTTATATGAACTCAGTCTGATAAATCTTGAAAAGGAGTATGAAGATGCAAGGCAAACTATCCGAAACCTCCAAGCGAGTCTGGAGAAACCTGAGACTGTTCCTGAGGAACCTTCTGAAAAGGTGGATATCCCGCGAATTAAACTCAAGGTAGATCTCGCGATAAGTCATCTGAAGGTCGTCAAGGAGCAGACAGCATTCTATCTGAAGCTGTGCGAAAAGTACGATGTAGTAAAACTTCTGGAAGAACTTGTGGACGAGATGAGTAATTGCGAATGTGGAAACTGCCGCAGGGCACTTGTAAAGATCTGCACGTCGTGGGGTTTCGATCCCAGACCATCACCTCAACACTGATTAATGGCACACACAAACTCGTTTGTGTGTGCCCTCGTATTTTCCCATGCCTGATACCATCACCAATTTCAATCCGGTTTGCGACGACATGTTTCAGATCGTCGATATCAAAGAGGTCTTGCCAGCTGCATATGGACCCGCCGACATCGCGATGTCTCCCTACGGTCTTAACATCCCGCTGACGGACATCCAGCGAATCGTACTCTCGCTGATAAGGGGTTATCATCAATTTCCTGTTGAGCTTGCTGTTAAATTTCGCAGGCTATGTGGGCTGGACAACTCCCCTCCACGATTATGGCTTCCACCGGGCACTGAAATATCGGATGATGGGAATTCGCTCGAATTGGAATTTTCCAGTCCGATTACATTGCTTTTATGCGTCGCCGGGCGGCGGTCCGGCAAGACGACCATCGCGTCGATCCTCATGGCGTGGCTGATCTATCGCCTGCTCAGGGACAAGTCGTTCCTGGAGTCGGTCCCGATCCTCCCCGATTCAATCGTCTCGATCCTCAACCTCGCCTGCGACACTCACCAGGCCCGTATTTTGTTCCGGATGCTCGTTTCCAGCCTGCATAAACTCAGGCTGCTGACCCGAAAGGAATCTCCGGTGGAACGCGCACAGATCGGCCGGGTCCTGATCGAATCACTGACTTCGTCGTCGCGATCGTCACGAGGCCGGACCACATGCGGAGTGGTTCTCGATGAATTCGCGCATTTCCAGAGGACACTCGGACCTCTCGCCGACCGCTCTGTCTGGACCGCAATCGCACCATCGCTTGCGACATTCGGTCCAAAGGGACTGGCTGTTATAACCACGTCACCGGCAGGTCGAAGCGGGGTCGTATGGGACCTTTTCCAGCAGCGTGGCGAACGCGACGGCATGCTCACTGTCCAGCTTCCGACATGGGTGATGAATCCGAACATCACGCGTGAATCGCTCGATGGCGAATTCATGCGGGATGAAAACCTCGCGCGTCAGGAGTACGGCGCAGAATTCCTCGCACCTCACGGACGGTTCCTCAGGTCTGACGATATTCGGGCGTGTGTAATTCCTGCACCGCGAAAGCCACCAGCCGGAACGCAGCGTCATATCCATGTCGATCTCGGGCTCCAGCACGACGCAACTGCAATCGCGATGGGGTACATTGAGAAAATCTCAGAACCTGACGCTTCCGGACCTGTTGGATCTCACTGGAAGGTGGTCATCGAGCATGTCGAAACCCTCCATGGATCACAATCGGAGCCGTTGAATGTTTCCGCGGTCGAAAATCGCATAAAAATGTTTGTGGAATCCGTGGGCGTCGCCGGCATCACGTTCGATCAGCACCAGTCGGCGTATCTTGTGGAAAGGCTCAACGCGCACGGCCTGAACGCCCGTGTAATTCCAGCAACGGCGAAATCGAACCAGGAAACTTACTCGTTCCTTCGCGACCTGATAACGACGGGACGAATTCATCTTCCCGACCACGATCAATTGATCGACGAGCTTTCGAACCTGGAATGCACGATCACTCACAGGGGATTCAAGATCGAAGCCTCTCCCGGATCGCACGACGACTGCGCGGATGCGATCGCCAACTGCGCATGGTGTCTTGCCAACTCGATATCATCCCACTGGCATGAAATGCTTATTTCAGAACCACTATCATAAGGGAACGTTGTCGTCACACCCTCCCGCACCCTTGCCGATCACATCCCGCACTTATATAATGATTAAAACCGATTTAACCCCGGTCAAGGGTATATCTGCGGCTCTAAGTCGCGATTTTATTAGAGTCGGCAGCACCTGTGCTTCATCATGACGGTTCATATCAAAACCGACAAGTTAGTGAAAACCTACCCGAAACCGGGTGGCGGAACGCTATTCGCGGTCAACGAGGTGTCGCTCGAAGTCTACGCGGGAGAGGTGTTCGCGTACGTCGGTCCCAACGGAGCCGGGAAGACAACGACCATCAAGGTGCTTCTCGGACTGACGCACCCGACATCGGGGACAGCGGAAATTCTCGGAGGAAGCATCCGGGACCGTGAAATCAGACGCCAGATCGGTTTTCTCCCGGAGGACCATAACTATTTCAGCTACCTGACTGTGGAAACGGTGCTGGATTTCTACGCCCGCCTGTTCGGACTCTCCGGAAGCGCCCGTAAGAACACCATCGGCTACTGCCTTGATATGGCCGGACTCCTCGACCGTCGGAAAACCAAGGTCAAACACCTGTCCAAGGGACTACAGCAGCGGGTCGGACTCGCGCAGGCGCTGATCAACGATCCAGCGGTTTTAATGCTGGACGAGCCTGCAAGCGGTCTTGATCCCCTCGGTCAGGATGATCTTCGAAAGTTGATTATGCATCTTAAGGACCAGGGCAAGACAATCTTCCTCAACACGCACGACCTTGCCGATGTCGAGCGTATCGCGGACCGTGTGGGAATAATCGATAACGGTATCCTGAAAGCGGTGGAGTCGATCAGCGAGATTACCGGCACGCAGGAAGGCGTGGTTGTTAAAGCGGAACCGATCCGCGAGGCGGATCATCTCAAGCCCATCCGTGCTATTGCCACGAAGGTTGAAACGGACGAAGAATACACTTACATAGAGCTTCAGGACGAGGGAATGGTCGCGCTGATACTTCCTCTCCTGAAGAAAGCCGATTCAAGGCTCGTGAATGTCGAACAGAAACGTACCCGTCTGGAGGACTTCTTCAAGGGCACTGTGACAAGCCGCGGTGACTCATGGGTCGGACCGCTTCCCGGACGTAAACCAGTGAAGGGGGATCCGCCCGAAGGCGATCAGGGATGAGCGAATATTACACAAATTTCCAGCATTTCTGGAACCGGATAATGGGTCCGCACCTGGAGACAATCATCCCCGTGCTGTTCATTTTCATTGGCATTACCTGGCTCATCGCGACATACCGTACCGGCAAATTCCGCTTCCTTCCCGCACTCGCGATCGCACGCGTCACGGTTCTCGATTCGATCGGGCGGATGGAAGTGATCATCCTGCTTGCCATCGGAATGATGATTGTCGGAATCAACGGTATCATTCCCAACACGCCGGCAGGCAGCAAGGTCTTTAAACAGTGGACCGATACGGAGTATTTCCAGGAGAGACTGAACGAACTGACGGGGTTGTCGAATTACAGCGATTTCGAGATTGATGGCTGGCAAGAGGGTGTTTCATTACAGTTCTCGGTCGCGGAAGATGAAATAAGCCCGTTAAGCGTTGTAGATACAGAACCGGATGTCGATCCGCCTGATGGGGTAACTGTCGATGAGCCAGAAAATGGCACGACCGGTGAGATTACACCGGCCTATACACGTTCACGCGCAGCAGAACTCGAGGCAGAGCTCAGGCAGCAGACCCTTGACGGCTGGATCTGGCAGGCAGCGTTCCTTATCGCAGATGTATTCGTAGCATTAATCGGCTTCATACTCGCGATGGTTGTTCTCCCGAACGAGATGAATCGCGGTGTCATCCTCTCGATCCTTCCGAAGCCTGTTTCGCGTGAGGAATATGTCTTCGGCAAAGCGATGGGCATATGGCTCATCGTGTCAGGCTGCTTCCTGATCATCATGCTCGAGCTGTGGGGTATACGTGCGGTGGTGGACGTACTGCACGGCCAGAGTCCCTGGGACTTTCACATGTTCGAGGCGATATGCCTGTTTCCGCTCAAGTACGCCACGCTGATTCTCATAATCATGGGCCTGACACTGCGGATACCGGAGGTTGCCGCAGGGATTTTAGGTGTCACATTGTTCCTGGGAGGGCATTTTAGCGACCGTCTCTACGAAATGGCGACCGACCCGGAGGGAAATCCGATTGTGGGCTTCGGTCTCAGGTTCGCGTACTGGTTACTGCCGCATTTAACACCGGTTACGTTCGGCATAATTGACCCGATACAGACTCTTATTACTAATTGGGACGAAAGATGGGGCTGGATCTGGCAGATATCGATCTATAATTTCATCCTGCTTTGGCTCCTCGGATGGCTCTTCCGCCGAAGGTCTTTGTAGATCTACCCCCTCCCTGAATACCCCCTCCCTGACGGTCGGGGCACTGTTTTCTGGCCTGTTTCATAGGCTGTTTCATGGGCACTTTAAATTAGAAGGTCTTTGTAACCGCTTCCCACCAGTCATACCCAGACTAAAAGTGGCCAAACAATCAGTGCCCCGACAATCAGTGCCCCGACATTCAGTGCCCCGACCGTCAGGGAGGGGGTATATTTCTTTATTTTTCCCAATTTTCAATGTCAGTTTTCACCCCTCCCAGCCGTTTATGTATCGGGTGACTACGATGCAAAATCCCGATACAGCAATCCCGTACGGCTATCACATATCTTTCAGCTGCTACGGTAAAAGACTTCACGGTGACAAGGCAGGATCTGTTGATCGGAAAACAAACAATTTTTACGGTACTCCTTTTATTCCATTCAATACTGTATTGAATCGGCACGAAGACAAGCTTTTACTTCATCCCCCATACATACTTAATAAACAAAGACGACAGATTGTCCTGAATGCAGTCATCGAAGTTTGCAGTTACAGGAACTGGTTTTTATGGGCTATACATGTCCGCACGACTCACGT
>JAUWTM010000170.1 GCA_030614715.1 Planctomycetota bacterium | reverse complement strand
GAAACGCGTCGGGCGTCGTCCAGCTGTTGGATGGTCGTCTTGTAGCCCTTCTTCGATAGGTATTCCGCCGTGTCGAGGACCGCCTTGTGCTCCGTCGCGACCGTGATCAGGTGATCGCCCTTGTCGGAATACTTTTCCATCGTGCCCTTGAGCGCGATGTTGTCGCTTTCGGTCGCTCCCGACGTGAACACGATATCCTTCTCGGTGGCACCTATCAGGTTCGCGACCTGCCCGCGTGTCTTTTCGACCGCGTCCGACGCGATCCAGCCATACCCGTGGCTGCGACTCGCTGCATTGCCGAATTTCTCCCTGTAGTAGGGCAGCATGGCTTCGAGCACGCGCGGATCGAGTGGCGTGGTGGCGTTATAATCCAGATATATGGGCGTCCTGACGGCCATAATGACGTTCGAATCTCCACGGAATTTCCGCAGGAGTAGACCTTAACCAATCCGGGCACCGACTACCAGTGCCCGATTCGTATTATACCTTATAACCCCGGTTAATTTCCTCATGATAAATGATTTTTGGGGAGAGGGGATTTGAGGGGGGTGGGTTTAGTGTTGATGGGTCGGGAACATGGGCGCGGGAATAGATAGACAGGGTGAAAGCACAGTTAGGATGGGGTCTGAGATTTGCAGACGTTCACCAGGGTGGTTTGTGAAATGCAATTTGCATTCCAAAAGCCTGAATAGTATCATTCTGGAAAATATTATTTAAGCTTGAATTTCTTTTGAATGCCGTGCAAAGCCTTTTAAGGAAATATCCCGGTTTAATTGAAGCAATTATTATAAGCTTCGCAGTTAATCTCGCTTACTTTGAAACCATTCTTTATTTTGCGTTAACATTAGAATCGATACAGGGAAATGCTCTAATTTTTGGTCTTAAGTTCTCCCTGCTCACGATTATCGGTTGGTTAATCATGCTTTTTGCATTTAGTGTTGAAAATGATAGTCTGAAAATTATATTAAAGGATTCTCAGCAGAAATTACTGGACTCAAGCCGCTTAATAAGAAGAAGGCTCGCATTTCTTGCCTTATACTTCTTATTACCTTTTTTCATTATTATTTTAATCGTATCGTCTTCAGACACTATTGAAAGAATTGTTACTTTACTAAAACCTTACATTTATGAGGCAATATTTTTTTCCAGCCTTCTTTTAATATTAGTATTACTGAGAATGTTAATAATATGGTGTATAAAAGGTATAACTGATACCGTTCCGGATCTCGAAGGCACTGTTAACAGTTGGATGCTTTCGATAAAAGTATCGATTCTTTATTATATTTTTCTAATGATTGTTGCCTGGTTCACAATTCAACCTTACCATATCTCAGATAGTGGGTGGCGTTTATGGTTTTATCTCGTCTTTTTTAAAGATATCATTCTCCTGTCTTTTATTACTTTACTGCTTTTTGTATCGCTTCATAAACTCAGGAAACATCGAAGTCTGCTGATCGTTTTTCAAAACGTAAATGGATATCTAATTTTCATCTTAATATGCACTATCATAGCAATTTTAGCAATATGGGCTGATTTCGTCCCAATGGAGGACAGATGGGGTGAAATTATAGAGGCAGCCGGCTGGCAGAAAAGATATAAAATTACACATGTATATGTAAGAGATATCTTCCTTTTGCTCATACCAATTGCAATGTTCTTCTTGTGGACCTTGCAGGGCGTTGCCCGAGAATTTAAAAAGCCTAGGGAAAGTGAGTAATCCTATTTAACGAATTTCCATTTGTCAGTTTTCCCTGACGTAAGTATCAACGGCGACGTTGGTATTTTAATTAGTAATTATCCTATTATCCTGTTCTAAAAACCCAGTACCTGATTCTATCATCCCGTGGACCGCTTTCATATCCACAACTAACTTGGACATACACTAACCACTGCAAACACAGGAAATTTTTTTCGGAAACACCCCCACTACCCCCCTTTCCGACTCTCGACCATCCCATACCCCAACCATTCTATGCCCATCCTGCTGTTCACACATTACTGTGCACCGACCGTAAGGTTGGTGGCCTCTTCTCCCGGTATGTTAAGTGCCCATTTGCCCTAAAAACGTGGACAAGCCGGGATTTACCCGGCCTGTCCACGATACTTATATATTTGTATGATTGTGGCTGTTCAGCGCGAAGCTAATTGATAGCGAGATCCCACTCAGAAGGCCATGCACTGAGACCGAACCTCTGCTCACTGACAGTAAAGGGACCGTTGAAGCGTCCGCCAAGCTCATTATCGAGGGGCAGCCCACCAGGAATGATGTTAGCCTGGGTCAGCGGTGCATCGGTCTCGACCCTGAGCATCAGGCGGGGGGCCTGGCCCATGTCGGCGGCGGTGCGGGTCGCATGGTCGAGTGAAGCGAATGACCTTACGATGCTCTGCTGCGAATTAACGACCAGGACGAATCCAAAATTGCCTGCGGGATTATCAAGATGTGCCTGGCCGTAGCCGGAGATATCGCTGGTACCTCGCCACCTTGGAATGTCGGTGTAGGGGCCAATTGTTGGTCCTGCGGCCAGGGGGCCAGGAGGATTCGGCTGGTCAATCCACGAGATCGTCGCAGGGTCCCAAGTATCATTAGCGAGAGCAACATCGATACTTACCATTCCGGGATACTGACGGGAATTCTCGTACATGTTTATATACGCCTCAGTTACCTGTGCGGTTGCGGGCAGTAACGGCATGTAGAACTGTACGTAAGTTCGCTGCATACCGTTGGGATCTCCTGAACCCACGTTATCCCAGCTGAGACCACCGAGGTTGTACGGCAGTGAAGAGCTTACATAGGCATCCTTAACAGCTGTGCACCAGAAGTAAGTGACAAACGGTCCATTGCCTTGCTGTGGGGGTGGAATCCACGGGCCTGGTACTTGCCGGCCATTGCAGCCGTAGCCTGTAAACGATAATGCGATTGTGAGGAATACGAGTATTGAGAGTAATTTGCGGGTCATAACAGTTCTCCTTTTCGGGTGTGCGTTGGGAGTCATTTTTGTTAATGAACTCCTCTGCTCCAGTGCGTGATGCCACTAAGAGGGCAGACAGCGTGCCATTTGGGGGAAAAACCGTGAAGATATGAACGAAAACGCGCTGTAAGTCGCATGAAATATGGGATTGTAGAATTCGTGAAAAAATGAACTTGACGGAATTTTATGTAAAGTTTCGGTAATTCTCGCAATTTGAGAGCGGAATTTCAGGAACTAGGGCCAGGGGGATTTAACAATAGCAGGCATCCGCGGGTCGCGGATGCGACACTAGTTCACGCGCGGGGCGCGCGTGATACAGTGCTCGTGATACATTGAGCTAATAATTCAGTGTTGGGTTAATCGATAATCATCAGGGGCTGGTTTTCGAGGACATTCTGCTGCTCTTCTACAAGAATTTCCTTCACGGTGCCGTCGATGGTCGACCTGACCTCGTTGATCATCTTCATGGCTTCCATCTTGCAGACCGTGTCACCCTTGCTGACCTTGTCGCCTACTTTTACCAGTAATTCAACTATCTGTCCGGGAAGATGTGCATTTATTACACCTTTACCCTCAACCTGCGGCACAGCGGCTTTTCTGGGTCCGAGCTGTTCGAGCGCACTTGATCGCTTCCTGCCTGTGCTCTCAGCCGGCTTGACAGGTGGGGGATTTGACGGAACTGCGGGGTTAGGCGGTGTACCGACAGCGGTGCCAGTGGCCGCGGCGATGTGCTGCGGGCTGATGTCGGGCATTGTTGTACCGTCACCGATCGCGACCTGGAATTCCCAGCCGTCGACATCGACAATCGCTGTGTTCCCAACGATGCTCTTGACAGTGACCGTGTACGTATTTCCGTTTACTACTACCTGGTAACGCTGCATTTGTATCCTCAGCGACTAATTCAAATTATATGAACCATCCCCGGTTCATCTCGATCCGTCCCTGGATCACCCACGACGATGCGATACCCGTGACACGTCCGCCGGGACCGAGCACGCCCATTGTGGCGCTTTTCGCAGTAAGCATCGCGACAATCACCGCTGCAGCTCTCTCCATTTCCTCCATCCTCTGCCGCTCCGGCTCAGGGATGGGCCTGGCTGCTGCTATGATCGGCGCCTGCCTAACTGTCGGTTTCCAAGCCATTTACCTCGGCCTCCAGTTACCCGGTATCCTGTCCCATCCAGCAAGCTCTCCCCAACCCTCCCGGATCTGCCATCCGGTTCGCCTTAGATTCATTCTAATGCGCGATGCCGATACCCACGGTGCTTCGAGAGGCTGTTCGGTCGTGAAGGTCCTGAAGGCTCCCGATTCCTGCGACAGGGCAAGTGCAACTCCAATTGCAGCAGCTATGCCACCGTCGCGGACGCTTCGATAGCTGCCGTCCATCGGGCTACATGGTGCATATGACTGTTCGAGACCTTGCATTCTTTTTCTCTATTTAAGACCTGCCACCAACTTACAACGGGATGTTCCCGTGCTTCTTTGGCGGCAAACTTTCACGCTTCGTTTTTACAATGTTAAACGTCCGGATCAGGTGCTGGCGAGTTTCGGACGGTTTAATAACACCATCAAGGTAGCCAAGGCTTGCCGCGATGTAAGGCGTGGCGAACTGTCGATGGTAATCGTGGATCAGCTCCTGACGCTTTGCCTCGGGATCCTCGGCATCGGCGATCTCGCGCTTATGAATAATGTTGACGGCACCCTGTGGACCCATTACCGCAATCTCGGCTGTCGGCCATCCGAACACCGCATCGGCTTTAAAGTGCTTTGAATTCATCACGCAGTACGCACCACCGTACGCCTTGCGGGTAATTATGGTCATCTTGGGGACAGTCGCTTCACAGAAAGCATAAAGCAGCTTCGCTCCGCTGCGGATAATCCCGCCATGCTCCTGGTTGACACCGGGAAGGAACCCGGGGACGTCCTCAAAAACCAGCAAAGGAATGTTGAATGAGTCGCAGAAGCGTACGAACCTCGCGCCCTTAGCACTGGCATTGATGTCGAGACATCCTGCAAGATGCGCAGGCTGGTTAGCTATAACTCCAAACGTGAATCCTGCCAGCCGAGCGAAACCAACAACGATATTCATCGCCCAGTGTTCGTGGACCTCGTAAAAATCTCCACCATCGACAACTAGACGGATAACGTCCTTGATATCATACGGCAGGTTGGGATCATCGGGGATAATTGAATTCAGTGATTCTTCGGTTCTCTCTGCCGGATCATCGGTCGGCTGGTACGGCGGGGAGTCCATATTGTTGGACGGGAGGTAGCTCAGGAGTTTCTTGACGCTGTCAAGGCATTCAGCATCGCTCTCAGCCTCGAACTGTGCAACTCCGCTGATCTCGTTATGGACCGCAGCACCGCCGAGTGCCTCAAAATCGATATCTTCGTGGGTGACCGCCTTGATGACGGCAGGTCCGGTGACAAACATGCGCGCGGTGCCGTTTACCATGTAGATGAAGTCGGTAATCGCTGGAGAATAGACGGCTCCACCGGCGCAGGGTCCCATTATCAGGCTGATCTGCGGGATAACACCTGACGCCATCACGTTATTCATGAAAATATCGGCGTAGCCAGCCAGAGACTCAACACCTTCCTGGATGCGTGCTCCACCGGAGTCGTTGATACCAATGAACGGAAGGCCGTTCTTCATCGCGATATCCATAGCCTTGCATATCTTCTTCGCGAACATTTTGCCCAGCGAACCACCGAAGACCGTAAAATCCTGCGAGAACAGGCAAACTGGCCGTCCATCGATCGTACCCGTCCCGGTTACGACGCCATCACCGTACGGACGGTTCTTATACATACCGAATTTATGGTTTTCGTGGCGTACGAACTTGTCGATCTCCTCGAAACTACCGGGATCGAGGAGATAGTCGATGCGCTCGCGCGCAGTCCACTTACCGTCGGCGTGCTGTTTGTCGATACGTTTCTGGCCACCGCCGGCTTCAGCTTCAATGTGGATGGCGGCCAGCTCTTCAAGGCGATCTTGAGCCATGGTTTTGGCGACCCTCTAAAAATGAGATATAACCAACCCGAATCGGCCTGGTTACCGAACTGGAGCGGACATCGTAACGTGAAACGAAAGAAAATAGCAAGTGGTGTCAATGTTTGAGGTGCTTTTGAGCAGCAACCATGCGCCGGAGTCGTATGGACACAAAAAGTCCCCCTTTTACGGGGGACGCGAGGTTGCTTATCATGAATCGATGGTGTTTTCAGACATATTGCGGATGAGCCATCGCCGGGCCGCCATTTCGAGCGGCTTCCAGGGCGGTTCTCGCCGACCGCAGCAGATCGGAGAAGTTCTCGGTCTCACCCGACGTGGATGCTGCACCCACAATGACCTTACCAATGATCGGTCCGGTCATGTTGAGGTCGCGTTTTGCCAGTGTTTTCTTTATTTTTCCAGCAATCTGCTCCGCACGGGCCTGTCCGATGCCCGGAAGCAGCACTGCCATGTCCCTGTCACCCATATGGGCGACAAGCGATCCCTCGCCCGCTTCAAGCCGTATGCGGTCGCCGAGCTGGCGTACCTGGTCGGGTGAAAGACTTCCTGATGCGCGGTTGAGGAAATCGACGCTGATCGTGATCAGGCTGACCGGATATCCGCCCTCACGGGCAAACGAAAGCTCCCTGGCTCCGAAGGCCACGAGGAACCTGGGTGTGTAAAGGCCGGTCAGGATGTCAGTTTCACGTAACGCCATGAATACTCCTCATCTTCACAATGCTAAGATATAGAATCCGACAAGGTGGTTCAAATTGAATTATCGACACACGTGATGGAAACTTGGAGCGCCGGAGTCCCATTGTCTGTTCCATTGAATTTCAACAGGTAATAACCCATAATTTATTTAATGAAAGCAGGACTGCGTATACTGCTGGTTCTGACGTTCTTCCTGAGTCTCCCGGGTTGTATGGCTCCAGAGGAACCCCCTGATTTCAGGGAAAATATCCAGAACGTCATAGTGATTGTCGTCGACACGCTCGCCGCCCACAATGTCGGCTACATGGGCTACGACCGTGACACCACGCCGTACATCGACCAGCTTGCTTCCCGCTCCGTCGTCTTCGACCACGCATACACCGTCAAGGCACTGACATTGCCGTCGTTCGTTTCCTTCTTCTCCGGTCTGCACCTTGTTAATCACGGTGTCACCAGGAACGGTCTCGTGATTCCGGAGGATGTTCATCTGCTGACCGAGGATTTCAGACAGGCCGGTTATGTGACCTACGGACTTCCCGCAGCACAGGTGATCGGATCTGCGTACGGCGTCAACAGGGGATTCAATTACTTTTACGCCCCACGTCTGCATCATATTCCTGCTTCCACGGTGATTGAAGAGGTGCGGACGTTCATAGAGGGTCCGGCACCCGAAGGCGCTCCGTATTATGCCGATAGAACCCAACCCCTTTTCATGTTCATCCATTTTTTTGACACTCATACCGACTACACTCCGGATGCCGGGTACCTGGAAACGTGGGCGGACCGCGGGTACAGAGGTCCGGTGGATGGAACCATCGGGATTTTCGAGCAGTACAACGATTTTCAGATTGAACTCGATGAAGACGACCTTCAGCACACCAGAGACCTGTACGACGCTGAAATTCGTACGTTCGACGATGCCATTGTCAGCCTTTTTGAGATTTTCATACGAAACGGACTCCTTGATAACTCAGTTATCATGGTTACAGCCGATCACGGCGAGAACCTTGGTGAGCATCACTACGTAACGCACGGGCATCCGTATGAACCGGGCCTGGCAATACCGTTATTTATCCATTTCCCGGGAGACCTGGGTGCCGGTACCAGTATCGATGCACTCGTTGAGAACACTGATTTCATGCCGACGGTAATGGACCTGGTCGGGGTGAACATACCGGCGGATATCGATGGCCAGAGCATGCTTCCATTAATCGAAAATCAATCCGGGGAAGATTATGAGTTCAGAGAATTTCTGCTTGCAGGCGGGGGGAACGACAGCACAGGAATGAGAATGACCTTCAGCGTCTTCGATGGCGAGTACCGTTTGATAAAGGACATCAAGTGGTCCGAGGAATCCCTGCTTTACAATATTCTGAACGATCCAAAAGAGACCACCGATATCGCGGCAGACAATCCTGACCTTGTCGAGTTCTACGAGACCTTAATCGATGTGATGGCTGAGGGGATTACTTTCATTGAGGACCAGGACATGGACCCCCAGACCGAGGAAATGTTAAGGAGCCTGGGGTATATTTAATTAATTCAAACAAGCGGGGGGAATGCACAAACAGTAATGATCTGGCTGCTGTACGCAATAATGATGCTGAATCCGCTGTTCTGGTTGTTCCAGTTATTTTTTGCTATGTATTACCACACCAGCATCCTCAATATTAATCCGTTTAACCTCGTATTCACCCCTGCGGCATGGGCGATAATCTCCTACTTTCTGGCAGAGCACGCATCGCAGCGACGTGGGCACCTGCTGGTCTGGTATGGTGCATTTTTTGTATTCAATGTCTGGGCGTACATCTATTTCTGGTATACCGAGGATCGCTCAATGCAGGTAAGGGCTGAAAGCATCAGAGCCGAAAAAATAATCGAGCCAAGATCGGGGATCTCAAGTCTCGTATCGAGTGCTGTCCATGTTTACAGCCCGGCAGACCTGAATGAACATTACATACAGGAGCTTTTCGATCAGAACCGTTTCGACGATGCTATTCAGCTTACGAGAAACCGCGTAGACCAATTCGAGTCAATCGGTGACGATGAAAGCGCTGCAAAGTACAGGAGCATGATCGACTGGCTCGACGGCGCGAAAAACAGGTATTCTCAAGATCAATACAGGGAGTAGTGCG
>JAUWTM010000064.1 GCA_030614715.1 Planctomycetota bacterium | reverse complement strand
TTTATTACTTCTCGACCATGACCCAGGCACCGGAACAGACTGTGCCTGTTTATTACCAGGGAGAGACGGTCGAGCACTATCTGAACGATGCCCCGTTCGTCTGGGAGGAACCGCTCGTGAGGGCAAACCGTCCCGCTCCGGATTTTGTCTACGCTACTATGGACAACGAGGTTATCAGGTTGTCCGATTATGAAGGGGAAAAACCTGTTTTGATTTTCTTCTCCCATCTCGAACGCGAGCCTGCGGAGCGTGAATTTGACGAATTGAGGGAATTCTACGAAGCTAACAAGGGTTACATCGAATTAATTATGATCTGGGATGATCCGGCTGATGCGGAGGACGCTATCAGGGCTAAATGCGAAGAGTATGAGTTCACTTTCCCGATATTGCACGATCCAACGGAAAATCTGAGATATATCTACCCGCATGACTGGGTACCTACACACTTTTTCGTTTCTATCGATGGCCATGTTTTGGAGATTATTTCGCAGTTCGAGCATGAAATAGCACGGCGAACTCTGGAGATTTTCGCGTTTATTGAACCTGAGGATTGATCGGAGTTACTGATTTTCGGGACATAACCTGTCGGGGTTACTTTTCCTTTGGCAGACGGCTGACGGTGATAGTGTTCAGCATGCCGCCACACTCCGGGCAGCGCATCCGGTCGGTGAGCTCGGACTGGCAGTCATCGCAGAGTTTAAGACCGCAACTCGAGCAGATTGCACCATCATACAGGGGTTCGTATAGCTTCCCCTCGCTTCCCGTGTAAAGGAACGCCCCCATGTCTTCGATCACATCACCGATAGAAGTATCGAGTGACTCGATCTCGGTTTCGCACTTGTCGCAGTACGGGGTTTTAACCCGGGTGTAGATTTCCTTCTTCCGCGGTTCCCGTCTGGATTTGAAACGTTCAAGCCAGCCCATGACCGCACCTCCTAAGTATCATCCTGCAGACAGAACTCTCATGGATATTATATCATTATATTCGACTCTGACAAACGTTTCTAAAGGATTCAGCGATTATTAGGGTGTACAGCCCGGTAATATCCGAAAGATTTAATTTTTAAATAAATGTGCAACTCATTGACGTGAATAAACATCTACATTAATATAATGATGGTACTTGGTGGTATTGGAGGCATGGCATGAACAGTCCCGTAAAGGCCATATTAGTTTTTGTGCTGATAGGTTTTGTCATTTTCGTGTATGCATACATGCTGACGGCCGAGCCCACACGCTCGGACTACGCCGGGAAGGAATGGGCTGCTTCAGCGAGTCAGTTGTCCTACACGCTGGCAGTATCACAGCCACGGTCATTCAGCAGCTGTTGCGGTGGTAGAACCTACGCGCCGTCCTACAGTGTGAATAGTGGCGGCGGTTACGCTCCGGATTTCGCGTACACAACCATTGAAAACAGAACCGGACGTCTCGCGGATTTCGTGGGATACAAGCATGTCGTGCTCTGCTTCTATTACCGCGCCAACGGACCGTGCCGTACGACGCTTTCGGAACTTCAGTCGTTTTACAGGAGGTTCTCGAACAAGGTTGAGGTAATCGGGGTGACGGTCGACGATACAACAAGTCCGAGGGACATTGAGACGCTGTCAGAGGAAATGGGACTTGATTATCCGCTGATCCATGATCCGACAACGGCGATCGCTACAACATTTTTCCACCAGCAGGTCCCTCACATCGTCATCATCGACATCAACGGTAACATCGTCGGGACGATAACAGGGCCAAGGTCCTCCATGGATGATATCCTGAAGGCGACCTTCCTGTTCTAGCCATTTTGTCCGGGAATTTCTCAAGTCTGGTGTAATTGATTGTTCACAGGAGGTGACCAATGAGTGGAACGGGCAGAGGTTGCATAGTTCTGGCAATCATAGGATTTGCCATTTTTATGTACGTGCTGATTTTTGTGGTCGAACCCGCTAAAAACACGGGTGACGGGCCGGAATCAAGGGGTTTTGTAACCGATTACCTCAACCAGACACCTCAAACACCGGGACCGACAACCAGGATGCGTACAGGGGAGCAGGCACCTGACTTCATCTATCCCTCGATCGATGGACGCGTAATTCAGTTGTCCGATTACATCGGGTATAAACCCGTGGTGCTTGATTTCTGGGGCACAACATGTCCGCCGTGCAGGGCTGAACTGCCGGTCCTGCAGCAATTTTACGAATTGCACGGTGACAGGGTTGAGATTATCGCCATATCATCAGAACGCTCAACCGCAGGCACAGCGATTGCAAACACGGTCAGCTATAACGGCCTTGAATATATCGTAATGCATGACCCGTCTTATACGATCGGTGAAATGTACCCGCACAGGGCAATACCGTTTCTGGTCTTTATTGATGAGGATGGTGAAGTAGTCAAAACAGAAACAGGATTCAATCCGGAAATAGGCAGCGACATTCTCGCAACGTTCGGGTTAATCTGACGTCCACTATAATGATCGATTAAAAGGAAGTCTGAACATGGAAAGTCCGGCCAGCGCCACTATTAAAAATTTACTGATACTGGCAATCGTAATAGCGGCAATTGTCTATGGTTTGAACACGTTTGTGATCAAGCACGATACCACGCCGCCGGATTATTCAATCTACCAGGCTCGTGTGGAGGACTACCTCGCTGAAGCGCCGGTGACGCCAGGTCCCGAAACGTGGATGCACATGGGTGCCCAGGCGCCTGATTTCAAATACGCAACTATTTTCAATCGAACCGTGCAGCTTTCGGATTACATCGACGTTAAACCGGTAGTGCTTGTCTTCTGGGGATCTTTCAACAGGGAATGTGTGGAAGAGCTGGTTGAGCTTCAGGAATTTTATGACCGTCATGCCCGGGACGTGGAAATTATCACGGTCTCATCTGAACAGGCTGACAGAAGCCATAATTTAATGACCACGAGGGGACGTAACCAGTTGCGGTTTATCATCATGCATGACCCGACGGACAAGATTGAGAATATGTACCCGCACGAGACAATTCCGTTTTACGTGTTTATTAACATCGATGGCACCGTGATGAATACCCATGAAGGATGCATCGACGATGTTGATCGGGTGATCCTCCAGACTTTCGGACTTTAACCCCTAAATTTTACCCAGCAGTCTTTCAGCCAGATCGAAACGTCGCCTGTGGTAGATGCTGTCATCATTCGGTTGACGCTTTACGTATTTCTCAAGTATCGGTGCAATGTATTTGATCTCTGTTTTCACAGCAGGAAGGTCAATATCATTCAGTGCCAGCACCGTGTAGTAGAACGGGAACCTCTTCCACCGGCCTTTTCCGTCGCGATGCTTCTTCAGCTCCCTGAGACCCTTCTTTAATGACTGCTCGTTGTTGACCAGGCCGCCGACAGCGTGATGACGCCAGTAGGATGCCGTGCATATACCGCAGCAGTACATGCCCGGGCTTGCTTTATGACCTCCCATTCGCTCAATCATGCCTTCGGTGCCGATTTTCAACGCCGAACGGACAGATGGGTCCTTTACTTTCAGCAGAATCAGAGCCCGGCCGGCTTCCTCACCTAATATATGGGCGGTCGCAGCGCGAGACCTCACCTGCTCCCCGGTAAACACCTTGATAGGGCTTTTAAAATCCTTTTCTGAGGGCGCGAACATATTTGCGTATGATCCCTTGAGACCCTGCCTTCCCGCGATCCATTTCGCGACCCTTGTTTTTTCAGTCGCGGGGATCTTATGCCCATAGAAAAATGCATCGTTCAGATTGTCGATTGTTTCAGCGAGACTGTCAGTCCTGAGCAGTTTCATTTATCGCGTCCACCTTCAAGAATATAGATATGTTTAAGGTTTGTTAAAAAAACAGACTACATGAATGGCAGATTGATGGAGGTTTACTAAACGCTTACTAATAAAAAACCCGGGGGGTTACCCCGGGCTTTTTAATACCGAATCCGATGCTTTCTGTTTTCCGTTTCAAGCCCAAATACAGGCCGTTGATAGACAAGTCTGTTCCGGGATAAAAACGTACTGCAGGTTACATCGTACAGGATTTACCAGCGCTGGCGCCTGGGGCCACCGCCACCACCACGTCGATCTTCTCGCGGACGGGCTTCGTTGACCTTTATTTGTCGGTCGTCCAAATCCTTGCCGTCCAATGCCGAAATGGCTGTTCGTCCTTCTTCGTCTTCAGGCATCTCGACAAACGCAAATCCCCTTGGACGTCCTGTATCACGGTCTGTGATGATCTTTACTGAGTCTACCGTTCCATGTGCCTCGAAAAGGCCTCGAATCGAATCCTCAGTCGTACTGAAATTGAGGTTACCTACGTAGATATTCATTGTGCAAATTCTCTCGCTTCGTCTCCTAGGACGCAAATTGCCCAATGCGTAAATTTCCGGAAACGTTTCCGGCCATTGGGAGGGGAATCATAACAGACGGAATTGTAAGAGTCAAGGAATAGAATTTATTTTAAAAATAAATTCTGAGTATGGAAAATGGCTTCAAACAGTCTTGAAATGGACTAAAACGGCCAGAGACCCGGTTTCCTCTTTGAATATGGAGCGGTCACGGTGTCATCAAAAGGGAGGATTGGCACCCTGATTCTCACCCCGGTAATGTACACAATACAGTGCTGGTATCCTTTACATGCATATATATTGACTGATGGATTGGGGTCCGCCTCAGTCCAATTTTTATTCTTCTATCCAATCCTGCCAGGCAAGACATGCTTCCTCAGGAACCGAATGCGCTCCGTCGAATTCGTAGAAGGTAACATCGTATCCGAAACCCTCGAGATAATCCCTCGCAACCGTGCCTGACTCAAATTCGACCATCGTGTCCCCGGTCCCGTGGGCGATAAATATCCTGAGATCACTGGCGGCTTCGATCTCCTCATCAGAAACCCAGTCAATGTCGAGCCAACCTCCAAAGCACACCAGGCCGTCGAACAGTTCGTGGTTCTGTATGCCGGTGGTGTAGGCCATCATGCATCCCTGCGAAAATCCCATGAGGTAGACCTCACCGATGTTGTACTGCTCCATCAGGTCCTCGACCACATCTGCGACGTAATTCTGCGACCACCTCTGGGTCCTCGGCCAGAGTCCTTCCGACCTCTCATCCCAGTGGTTCCAGCTGAATCCGAGAGCGTCCCCGCCTGAGGAGAAAGGATACGGTGCTCGCGGGGTTGCCCAGATGAACTGCGGATTGTCAAACCGGTCCCAGAGACCGATGAACCTGTCGGGATTGCTTCCGTACCCGTGTAATCCGACAATCAGGGTGTAGGTCTCATTCGGATCGAAATCCTCGGGTACCATGATGTTGCAGTGCAGGAAGGTCGCTGCCATCGTGAAATGAATATCGCCAGTATCACCGGCCTGGTTGTCGACCAACTCCACCAGCTCGTCATATTTCAGGCTGAACACGTCGGTTTCGCGGACTGAGTCGAAGTCAGGATCCCATCCCACGTGTTCCATGTCTGTGAAACCGTTGAGGACTGCGCGCTCAAGGTACATTGCTGCCAGTTCGGCTTCACCAAGGAGGCCGTAGCAGCATGCGAGGTTGTATATGTTCGAGCCATCGGTGATGTTGTGCTCGAGGTATGTGAGATAGTACCCGGCAGCGGTTTCCCATTCGCCATCCGAGTAAGCCATCCATGCCGCACGTTCCAGATCGGCGATATTCAGATCCAGAAAATCACCCGAATCCAGGGCGTAAATATCGACCGGGTCGATGTCCGGAGGGACAAACTCTTCGTCCTGTGCTGTCGCCGTTCCGGCCAGCGCGGTACAGATCAGGAACAGCATTAGAGTAAATCTTGAAATTGTGTTCATCAGTCGGCCTCCTTGTCCTGTGTGACGGAGTACACTATCAGAAAAAAATCCTGATATCAATATTCGAAATTGACTGGGCGGACCGCCTGGACGTCAGGCTTGAGCGGGTGGGGTGTCCTTCGGGACGTCCTTCCTCCACTTCTCATGGTTAGCGATTACAACACCAGAGAAAATTCCAACCAGTGCTATTACGGTCGGTACACCGATCTGCTCATTGAGGAACAACCATGAGGCGATTACCGAGATCAGCGTACCCATGTAGCTGAAAATCGCAGTGTTTCCGGCTTCGATTTGCTTCAATGCCCAGTTCCACAGCATGAATCCACCCGTCCGACCGGTAGCGAGGACGGTTACAAGCAGTATGAACAGGGTCATGTTGGGTACAGACTGGACATTCTCGATAAATGCGGACGGTTTCCAGAGCGCGAGGATCATAAAACCGGTCGGGAGACGCATGAGGAGCGAATACATGACCGTATCTACCCTGCCATTTTCATATCCGCTGTGGGTCAGGAACCATTTGGATGCTATTGTCACTCCGGCAGCGACAAGGGGAATTATTAATGACACGACAGAGTACCGTATCCATTCCGACGAGGTCAGCTCGTACGCCGAGGCTTCGGACCTGGCGCCGTACAGGATAAGAACCGCGGCTCCGGCAAATGCGATGAACGCACCGATGACCTTTGCCGGGCTGACCGATTCCCTGAGAAAGATGGCTCCGAACCAGACGGTGATGATCGGCCAGATGCTCACTATCAGGGTGGTCGCCGCCGCAGGCATGATGGTCTCGATGTAATTGACCATGTAATGGAATCCGAAAAGTACAGCTGATCCGTTCAGCAGGAAGAACCACCAGTAACGTTTAATAACTGTGAGGACTTTCCGGTTGTACAGGATTGGAAGAAGGATAAGCGCGAAGACGGTAGCCGGGATGAACGTTATTGCAAGCAGGTCCATCGGGCTGATGTAACCCATCATGTAGCGAATTATGGGGTAGGACGAACCACCCCACATCGCGCACAAACACAAAGCAAGCCAGGGAAGAATTCTACGCATTGAGACGTAGTGTACTCCGTCCGATGCGAATCTGCCAGATTAAAAGGCCGTAGCACCCGCCGCGGCGGGTGCGTTCACCCTCGAATCAAACCAACCCCGTAACACAGCACGGCAGTGCGTCCACCTTAGGGGACTGGCAACCTGATCTGGCTCCATGTACACAAACTATCATTCAACGCAATGCTTTCGCCAAATCAGGTTGTCAGTCCCCTAATTGCATGCATTTGATTTTTTGGTAGCACCCGCCGCGGCGGGTGCGTTCAGCATCCATTAAAATATACTGACAACCAATCTGACAAATTTAAAAATCGTCAAAGATGAGGTCTATCAAGGAAGGACCGATTACCATATTATCCGGATGGTCGTCCCAGATATAATATGGCAGTACGGGTTCTGCATATGGAGGAGTGTACGTCCCGTGAATCTGGTAAAGGGCTAAACCTGCTGTGCATCCCCTCATATTCAAATTGGAAATAAAAAAAGCTCTTCGAGTCGTTTTACTGCAGGGGATTCCGGCTCCAGCATGTACCCAAGTGCCCATACAGCGATGTGTACAACTCGGTCATCGGAGCTGTTCAACAGGTTAACCAGCGCATCGATCTGCACCTGCTCATCAATTCCATAAAGATATAGTCTGAAGTGTGCAATTACACCAACTGGAGTATTGTGGTCATCTTCAAGTAACTCATTCAACAGCGGTATTACAAGATCGCCATCGTCATCGATATTAGCAAGCGCATTCACAGCTACAACCTGAATAATGCCATGTGAGTTCAGGCAGAGTTCGTATATTAATGGGAAAATATCTGATTCCTGTCCTGCAATAAGTCCGGCAGCCTGGATTGCTGCTACAGATCTCTTATGAACCCAATCTGAACTAATATATTCATCCGGTGGTGCATTGGGAATATACCCATCGATGCGCTGTTGCAGGAACGGTAACGCAGTGTTTGCTGCTTCACCAATACTACCTAATGTGTAAATGGCTTGGATGGTACGATTGATCTGCCCGCTATCCTGCCAGCATTCTCTCAGAATTTCATACAATCTGGGGATTGCATCTACAGCATCAGGCCCGTACCTTCTGATCGCGTCAAATGTAATCCCTTCATGAGGTTCAGGCTTTCGTAAAATATAATTAATCAGTTGATTTTTAAAATCAGGATCAGGACCAAACTTGTAGACTGCAAAATTTGCATATCCACCAGCGAAATCACGCGTCTGAGGATTATTTAGGATGGTACTGAAAGTGTCCAAAGAAACTTCCCTATCCCCAATCTGCATAAGCTGTCCCAGGGCACTAGATCTGACGAACCAATCAAGATCAGAGTTTATAATTTCAATGAGTATAGATTGACTTTCTTCCGAGTAACCATGTTTTCCAATTGCATTAACAGCTTGATATGCTAGGTTTTCACCTTCCCGGGCGATCCTGTAGAGAACTGACATTATTTCTGGGTCATTTCTAAGGCTGGGATCATCATCAACAATGGTTCCAAGCGATGAAACAGCCCAAATCCGGAGGTTGGTTTCATGATCACCGTCACCCGCAAGGCAAGAATATTTCAACAACAGAGTCTTCAAGTCGTAAATTGTTGGGAAATATGTAATATTACGCGGTGACAAGTCTACAAGTTGATGAATGAACTCTATATCCTCAACAGGATCCAGGTATCTCACCAGTACATCAAGCGGAACCCAGTATGCAGAATCCCAAAGCTCCAGAAACCTGTTAAGACTTTCAGCACGGTTCTCATTAAGGGCAATAAGTCCCACCACAGCGTAGACAGCGTAGGATGGATCATCATGTTCAGCATATTCGAGAAGGGTATTTCTAACAATCGGTTCGTTTCCATGTTCAATCAGCCTGAGCAGGATCCAGTTATTGCCAAGCGCACTCCAATTCGGATTATAATACATGAAACATCTTCCAACCTGCCATTCAGACATTTCACCTTCCAGCGGAAATAGATACTGATCGGAGTCTTCAAGTACAGGGTAACTAATTGCAGGGGATTCCTTGTCACAGGAAGTTACGGACATCAGCCATAAGCTGTTAAAAAGCAGAAACCATAAACAGATTTTAAAGGAGGTTCTTCCTTTCGGTGTATTAATCATATTCCAAAGAGATTATATCATACGGAACAGCGGGGACAGGCACCAAAATTTTCCGACCCGAAGTCATGTAAAAAACTGGTTGATTAAAGTGTCGGTAAATTTTTCCGCCAGTCCCCTTGTTGAATGATTGTGATCATTCCCGTAGCACCCGCCGCGGCGGGTGCGTTCACCCTCGAATCAAACCAATCCAGCAGCGGCGCATGGCAATGCGTCGTCTTTCCATCTGGAACCATGATTTATCGGGACACCAGCATTTCGAGGACGAAATGTGGTGTCCCGGAATGCGGGAGGTTTGTTGGACGCACTGCCGTGCTGTGCTACGGGAAATCTTGATTGTTGCCATTGACGCACTGCCGTGCTGTGCTACGGAAATGGGATTAATGGTGGTTGGACGCACTGCCGTGCTGTGCTACGGAAATGGGATTAATGGTGGTTGGACGCACTGCCGTGCTGTGCTACGGGAGGAATTGTTTAAGAGGAATTGTATTAATTTGTATGATGCGTTGAACTTAAAACCCCGTTCTTCCGTCAAACAGGTAGGGAAGGCAAAAAAGGGCCCCAACTGGTACAACTGGAAAGGAGCGGTATGCCCCCGGCAAACAGGCTGGGAAATCCGCACATATCTCGAGAACCAGGACCGGAAGGTCCGTCGAAATAGATTCAAAACCAGTGTACCGGGTTGGATGGAAGTTAAACCAGTCATAAGGAGGAATCAGCCATGATGGTCCTGTTAAACGAAGTCAGCCGGGTGTCAATCAGCACAATGGAAGCGACCGTCGCAACCGACACCGGTGAAACTGCAGCCGAGACGGTCGCAGCAACCCAGGATCTGGCCGTAAACGCCGTCAGCCTGGGCGATCCGATAGCCCTTGTGTTATGGGGAATCGCAGTTCTGGCGTTTTTAGGTATCTGGTACATTCTGTCGAAGCCGGCTTATGCCCCCCGGCGGTATGACCAGATACGTAAGGGACCATTTACGCGATTCCACGACGCATTTGTAAACTCGGTCGGCGTGTTTCTACCATGAGTAACACAGCAGCGTATTACCGTCTTGAGCCTCCAGTACATGGAAAATGAGTCACCAGTGACCTGGTGACTCTTCCTATGCGCTTTAACTCGAACCTCCCTCAGACTAATTCCCCTTGACAATGACATCCATACTGTTATGCTGTTGCGGCTGTTTCCGCGATTTTATCGTGGAAGTTCCCCTAACTTATTGCGTGTCCCGGATAACTTAGGACATGGAACTCCCTTCACTCGAAATCCTGAGAAACGATGACTGGGTACAGCGAGGATTTATAAATCCCAATTGGAGGACAATAATGCGACTTTTATATGTATTTCTTATCGCGTTTGTAACAATGATGATGCTTGGTGCAACCGCATGTGGAGACGATCAGCCTCCCCAGGAGGATCCACCACCTGTAATCGAAGAAGTAGATACGCCAGCAGACGTCCCGGTAGAACTTTCAGCCGGGAATACCGATCTCACCGATGAGCCACCGGAAATTGACCTGACCAACATGATTGAAACCGAAAGCCTCCCTGAGCGATGGCCCGATTCCATTCCCATCATGGACGGACTGGAATGTTTCTATGGGGTCGACGCTCTTGATGTGCCGGAAGAAACAATGATCATTGCGATTCTGTCGGGTGATAAACCTGTAATGGAGATGGCGGATTTCTACCTGAACCTCGATGGATGGGAAGCAGATGTGGAGCTTGAACTTCCACCACCCACAGATGAGTATTTCGTCGGGGTGTTTTACCGTGACGATGACAAGGCCCTGCAGATCGAGGGCGGTATGTATGAGGATGGAACCTCCGGTGTGAATCTAATTATGTTCGTCGGGGATCTCGAGGAATTTAGGGTAGGCTCGCCAGAATGATATGCCTGAATTTTCCGACTTAATAACCCTCTTAACCGAGGGTTTTTTTATCGGTAGTTGTTTGTGATATAGATTAGTCACCCTGTTTCTATCGATCCATAAGTGCGCAAGCCGGGGCGAAGCTATTTAATCAGCAACCTACAGAGCCGCGACGGTGAGGGAGTAGTTCAGTCCTCCCAGTAAATATGTACGTCATCCCAGTAAACTACTCCTATGCCGGGATAACTCGTGAAGTTTGTCAAACCGATGATAAAATGAGTGAACGAATCGTGCGAGTCCTGCGATCCGCATGATGTTCCGTCCTTCCACAACACGTCGTCAACCCATACCCGCCACGTATGGTTTGTCATGTTGATTTTAGCGAGTATGTGATACCAGTGGTACGTCTCCGTGAAATTTGGTTCCCTGATTACATTCGCTGCGTAATGTCCTGTGGTGCTTGATGACTTTTTCCACGCAAAACCGATTATCCCGCCCCGGCCGGCATGAGTTAACATCAACCTGCCTTCATAACAGACGTATGTCTTATCCCCCGCAACAAACGGGTAGCCATCATACCTTGCCCAGCTTGTGTACGCTGACTGCCTGAATGAGTTTGGAGGGCTGTACGACTGCTCTGTTGTCACGTATGTTCCGGCTCCATTTCCACTCCAGAAGTTATACCAACCGGTCGGAAGTGTTCCCGGGGTGTACGAATCGAAATTATCCCCCCATTCGTTCGGTGCGCACGGGTAATCGAGAACCTCGAAGCCGTTTTCAAGCGTGCCTTCGAGCAGATCGGGATTCATGACCACGACATCGTACATACCGACTTCCGCGGCACCTCCGATGCCATCCAGGTTCAGCGTGCAGTAAAGAAGCTGCTCGTTTCCGAACATTACATCGGTAGCGTCGATGACTACCCCCGGATCATCGTTTTTAATGAGCTGGATCGTCGCGCCGTCGATAAAATTTTCACCGACGATCTCGACATCGGGATATTCGAAGTCGAGCCAGCCCTCTGATGGATCGATGCTTGTCACGATCGGTCCAGTCGTACCCGGATCACCGGAAATGTAAACAGTGCCCATAAAGTACGCCGCAAGGGGTCCGTCCGGGTAGATAAACAGGTCTCCATCGTCCATCTGCGGTTCGTATGAGTCGGGAGCGGTGGAGACAACCGATCCCATCATTGTGTGTGTGCCCGATGCGGTTAGATTCAATGCCCCACCAGTCAGTTCGGCCGTGAAAACAGACGAAGTCGGTCCGCCGGGCGATGCTGTCGCCATCGGGAGGATATCAATGGGAAGGGCGAGCACCGGTGACTCGATCCATAATCCTGCTAATTCACCCGGTACGCCGTCTACGTTCGACATCCCCTGCCAGTCGAAAATCTCTACGTTGAGGATCAATGTTCCCCCGGAATCACCTTCGTAGAACCACGCATCGGAACCTGCATCATCAAGGGTCACATGATACGCCTCCTGGCACTGCGCTCCAGGACCAAATGCCTCTATTGGGTACACCGGATCATACGCGATGTCGGGCTCATCCCATGATGCGTCGACCGCATAATTGAAAATATACTCCGGTGGACCAGATGTCGCGGGGAACTGGATCTGGTAAATGCGGCTGTTGGGCATCGTGGTTGGTGTAAATACACCCCGCTCCGAAATATCGAGCTCGAAGACATCGAGGTCGTTCGGAAAATTGTCCGCGAAGTATTTATATGGATTTACGGTCGCGGTCGGGCTGAGATCGTTACCGAGCGCGCCCGGTGTGAATGCGAGAATCGGTAGTGGGTCTGTGAACTCGGTCGCGTTCCACCATCGAGTGTACCCGTCAGCGTTCAGCATGTAGGCTTCCTCGGTTTCCGCGCTTCCGTAACGGATCTCCGGATCGTGATCGCTCACGCGAGTCCCGTCCGCCATGAAAACCCCCCGCACATCGAATCCCTTGTACATTTCGAGCCCGAGAAACGGATGAGTGAGCGCTACGTCGCACTCGACATAGCCGTTTATCAGGTCGGACCCCGGCAGAATGTCTATTTTCAGGTGGTGAGTCGGCACGTACGGCGGCGAGAGGAACTGCTGCACGTTGACATTGAACATCGCACCACGAAGCGGGACGGTGTCGACGTATCCTGTCGTTTTATTGATCGAAACCTGCCACATGCCCCAGAGGTGACGGTTGGACGAAACCGTGTTGAGATGTTTATCACCTGCAAGCCCTGGAGATGTCGGAATACCGGCGCATCCGATCAGGAACATCATCGCACACGCGGTGAACACCGATACGAGAGATAACCGAACCATGAAGGACCCCCTTTGCCCCTATTTCATTAGCTCAATCAGAGGAAATGGTTGATTGGTGGAAATATTCTAGCATGGATTAATATGGATCGACAAGCGTAGCACGCGCGTCTCTTGCATGATTATCGGTCTCACGTACGTCTCGTACGTGTTTTGTTATGGGGGAAATGCCATGCACGGGGACGTGCATGTGACAGGTAATCATGCGCGGGACGCGCATGCTACAGACGCACATGCTACAAATAGCGCATGCTACAGGGTGCGGTTGATATACAGTCAATCTCTCTTTGCGGTTTGGAGAATTTCTCCGTTGCTGTCGCGGATGGTGAGTTTCAGGGGCATCTGGCCGAGAGCGTGTGTCGCGCAGCCCAGGCACGGGTCGTACGCGCGGAATGCCATCTCGATCATGTTCAGGTCGGGTTCGGTGATCTCCTTGCCCGGCTGGATGATTCCCTTAGCGGCTTTCGAGATGCTCATCGACATCGCGGCGTAGTTGTTCGTCGTGCCGACAATCAGGTTTGCTTCCCGAACGATTCCATCCGCATCGGTCTTGTAATGATGAGTCAGTGTGCCGCGCGGCGCCTCGACCGTCCCGACGCCCTCGGTCGGTGTGTTTGACGGCAGGACACGGTAATCAGGACCGATGATGTCGGGATCCTGTGCGAGAACCAGGAACATCTCGGACGCGTTCATTATCTCGATAACCCTCGCCCAGTGAGTCGCGAGTGTATGGTGAATCGGCTTCCCGTCGAGAGTCTCATACATCTTTTTATACTCGGCCTGCGCGAGTGGCGTGCTTACGTTGTCAGCGACGTTGCATCGCGACAGCGGCGTAGCCTTGTAAACACCTGAGCTCGCACCATCGATGAATCCCTTCCAGCCGACCTTCTTCAGGTACGGGAATTTAAGGTAGGTCCACGGCTCGACTCTCTCCGACACCCACTCAAGGTAGTCCTTCGGCTCGTACTTACCGTGTTCTACACCGTACGGACCGACCACCCTGATCATGCCGTCGTAGAAATTAGTGTGGTTGTTCTCATCGACAAGACCCATGTCGTACGTCTTGTGCGTGTAAGCGTCAGACGTAATCAGCTTTACGTACTCTGAATTCTTCAGGACGATGTCCTCGAAAACCTGGAAAGTGGTCTTCGAAAAATCGACCATGAACTTACCGATCTCGATGAATCTTTTCTGCTCTTCAGCGTTGAGCCCCTTCGACATCCCGCCTGGGATTGCGTTGATCGGCGTTACGGGCTTGCCGCCGAGTGTTCCGGCCACTTCGTGTGTCCACAGACGCATCTGGATGACAGCCCTGCCGAGATCGAGTCCGACCTTCCCGATTACACCGAGTATGTTGCGCACTGCGGGGTCTGCGTCGGGACCCATAACGAAATCAGGTCCGGCCAGTGCGTAGAAATGGGTGGTGTGGTCGCCTGCCATGAACGCGGTGTACTGGAGCTCGCGAAGTTTCGCTGCGGTCGGGGGAAGCTCGATTCCGTAGATAGCGTCGCCGGCTTTCGCAGCCGCCATGAGGTGTGCCTCGGGACATACGCCGCAGATTCTCGATGTGATCCTGGGCATTTCCTCGATCGGACGGCCTTCGGCGAATTTCTCGAATCCCCTGAGCTCGGGTACCTGGAAGTATGACTTCGCGACACTGCCGTCTTCATCCAGGAAGATCTCTATTTTTCCGTGGCCCTCAAGCCTCGTGATTGGATCGATGCTGATCTTCTTCATGTTCTGGCCTTCCTTAAGAGTGATGCTCCCAGGCCAAATCTGTAAAAAGTTCCCGCCGGGTCCGCGATACTCTCCATTAACCGCGCAGCTTCCCTGTCATCGCCGGTTTCAAGAAGACTGCCGATAGATGCAATGATCGCAGCTCCCTGGTCCTCCGTTCCGGGTACAGGTCCGTAGCATCCCCTGCACGGCATGTTCGCCTGCAGGCATCTTGCCTCGCAGCCCGATCTTGTCGCAGGACCCATGCAGACGATTCCCTGCTCCAGCAGGCACCAGTCCGGTTCGGGTATGGCTTCATGCGGACGCTTGAAGCCCGTTATTTTCATTTCCTTCTTCGTCCAGGAACACTCGTCGCAGACCGACTTGCCACCCGCACCGACGATGCTTCCCCTTTTTGGCAGCTTACCCTCGACAATAGCGAGTACGACATTCCATATCTGGTCGGCTACCGGCGGACATCCCGGGATCGTGTAATCCACCGGGACGACCATCCATAACGGTTTTACATGGTCGTGAAGCTCCGGAATTCGGAGTTCGCCTTCAGGTACCTCGTAAGATATCTGCGGTAGAATTTTTTCGTCGTTATCGATGGATGGATTCTCGATGAATACCTTGCTGAGCGTGTCCTGCAGGCTGAAAAAGTTCGAAAGTCCTGGAATTCCACCAAGATGAGCGCAGGCCCCGAATGAAATCAGTGTTTTTGCTTTATCGCGAAGGAGTTCCGCGAGTTCATAATGATGCTCATCCCTGATCGCACCGTTGAAAAACACGACATCCATGTGCTCGTGGGGCATCGCGCGGACGTCTTCGTACTTGAAATCCATCACGCACGGCCAGAAGAGGATGTCCGCATGCTCCGCGAGTGTGAGAATCCTGTCGCCGATCTCAAGTAAGGCAATTTCGCATCCGCCGCAACTCGACGCCCAGTAAAGGCCGATCTTCAGTTTCTCTTTAGCTTTCCCGTCAGCCGGACCGGGTACTTTTTCGGTCATTATCCGTTACTCCGTGAATTACCTGTATCAGTGATTCTCGTCGTTACCGTTGCCGTTGTCATTCCAGTTGAGCGGTCCTAGATGACGTATCTCCTCTGTCATTTCGGCAACCACTTTCGCGTACCTGTTACCTTCACTCGCGCTGACCCAGTGAAGCTGGAGACGTTCCGGCTCTATTCCCATCTGGGCGAGAGTTTTCCGAAGCAGGGGTATTCTCGCCATTGTCTTGTGATTCCCATTCACGTAATGGCAGTCGCCGGGGTGACATCCGAAAATTCCGACAGCGTCGGCGCCCTCCCTGAATGCCCGAATGATGAACTCAGGATCGACTCGACCCGAACACATCAGGCGGATAGGGATCAGGTTCTCGGGGTAGTGAAGGCGTGACGTCCCTGCAAGGTCGGCACCTGCGTACGAGCACCACGTGCAGAGGAACGCGACGATTCGTGGTTCAAACTGGTGTGCCTGGTGAGGGACATTGAACTCCGTAAGAGTATGCGTCATTCGTCTTACCTCGTGAGGTCAGCGAGACAAAAAACCCGGCATTCCATACTGGAGGCTTCGCCGGATAGGTATGTACCAATAAAAATGTATTCTCGCGGGCCTGGGTTGGTATAAAAAAAGATTGCCCAGGTCCTTGGCAAATCTTTTATACCACAGATCATGTGAAAAATCTCACAAATCAATGCGATATACCGGAAATTTCACCTTGGATTAAAATGATGCCTATTTCTTCCTGCGTTTTGCCCATCCGGCCTTGTTGCGTTGCTTGGTGCGGCCAATCCCAAGCGATTCGGCCGGAACATCCATATTCAGTGTGCTGCCGGCAGCGGTGTAAGCATCCCTGCCGATCTTGATCGGTGCGACAAGAATTGAGTCGGACCCCACAAACACACCATCTTCAATGATGGTCATGTGCTTCTTCCTGCCGTCGTAATTGCATGTGATCGTGCCGGCGCCGATATTCACATCCTTGCCCACTTTCGCATCGCCGAGATAGGTCAGGTGACCCGATTTGCTTCCCTCACCAAAATCGACCTTTTTCATCTCGACGAAATTACCGATTCTCGCGCCCTTGCGGATTCTTGTTCCCGGACGAATGTGAGCGTACGGTCCTATTTTTACATCGTTATCGATACGGCAATCCTGCGCGACACTGTGACGGATCGTGCAGTCACGGCCGATTGCTGCGTCATTTACCTCGGTGTACGGTCCGATGACACTGCCGGTTCCGACCTTTGTGTTACCCATCAGGATGCAGCCCGGTTTTATCTGTACATCCCTTCCGATCTTTACATCGGGACCGATCCATGTCGAAGCTGGATCGACGATCGTGACTCCCTTTTCCATGTGACCCTCTGCGATTTTCCACCGCAGGTAATCGGCTGCTTCGGACAATTCAAGTCGAGTGTTGATTCCAACTGTTTCCATCCATTCATGGATCCCGACTGCCTCAACTTTCTCGCCCATCTCGAGCATGTTTAGCAGGACATCGGGGAGGTGATACTCACCGGATCGTTTACTGGGTTTGAGATTCGACAGAGCTTTATCGAGGATTTTTCGATTGAATACATAGATCCCGGAGTTGCACTCGTTGATTTCCTCCTGTTCAGGAGAAAGGTCCTTATGTTCAACGATACCGAGTACATTCCCGTCTTCGTTTCGTATCACCCGACCGTATCCGGTCGGGTCGGGTGGAAGGAAACTGAGTACGGTTGTGCCGCACTTCTCCTTTTTATGAAAACTGATCAGCGATTTGATTGTTTTCGAGGTAAGGCAGGGAACATCGCCGGAGAGCACGATCACATGCCTCGCATTTTTAGGGATTTCCTTCACACCGACCATGACAGCGTGCCCGGTGCCCTTCTGCGGTTTCTGGAGTGCGAATTTTTCACCCGGTAGTGCGTCCATTACTTTCTCGGCGTGATGCCCGACGATCAGCACACGCTTTGTCAGACCTGCTCCGTCGCAGGAATCGAGAACCCACCGTGCGAGGTTTTTACCGCATGCATCGTGAAGGACCTTTGGGACGTCGCTTTTCATGCGTGTGCCCATGCCGGCCATCATGATCAATGCCCATGTATCGTCAATTGCTTTCCTGGCCATGAGAAATTTCGTTTCCTTTCTCGCTATTTTTCTGAATCATCGAACAGAGACATAGTACCCGCCCTGTCGGCAGAACCTGATCTCGTGCTGGAATCATTCTCCTCCAGCTCCGATTGAAGGATGAGTGTGCCATCCCGGAGAATATGATGCAAGTCCACGCTGACATCGGGGTGACGTCTGAGCTCGGACCCGATAAGCATGGACCTGTGACACTTCGATGGATCCCATTCCGCACAGAGCAGGCAGGCTGCGGTGTCACCGGACTCATCCCGGGCTATGTCCACAAGCTCGTCCAGACCATTCCGGAATCCCGGTTCCTGACGTATATCATCAAAGGATGGCTGACCGTCCCTCATTCCACCGAGCCTGTCACCCCACCATTCGTAGACGATTCCCCTTTCGGTGCACAGTCGTTTCAGGTTGTCCTTCGAGAAATACGGAAATCGTCCCGAGTACGGGACGCTTCTGACATCTATTATTCGCGTTATACCGAAAGGTGCAAGTATCGCGAAAAGCCCTTCGGGAGAATGATTGGAATGCCCTGTCGTGTAAAGCGGCATCGCGATTTGTGAGAATTCCTACCAGCCCCGGCCAGCGAGAAGCTCGTTTTCGGGGATCTTGTCGATCTCGAGGCCGACCATTGCGTCACCGAGTCCTGTCGAGACTTCTGCAATGACCTTTGGATCGTTGTAATATGTGACTGTCTTGACCATCGCCTCGGCTCTTGGGCTGGGATCTTCCGATTTAAAAATACCGCTGCCTACGAAAACGCTTTCAGCACCAAGCTGCATCATGAGCGATGCATCGGAGGGTGTTGCGATTCCTCCCGCAGCGAAATTCGGAACCGGCAGTTTTCCGGTTTCGGCAACTTCCTCGACAACATGGAAAGGTGCTCCCATGATCTTTGCGCGCGCCATCAACTCATCTTTGGGCATGATTTTAAGCTCACGCAGTTCCTTTTGTATTAGTCGCATGTGACGGACTGCTTCGACAACGTTTCCTGTTCCCGCTTCGCCCTTTGTGCGGATCAACGCCGCGCCTTCACCGATTCTGCGCAACGCTTCGGCAAGGCAGGTTGCTCCGCAGACGAACGGAACTGTGAAGTCATGCTTCCAGATATGGTTCGCTTCATCCGCAGGTGTCAGAACTTCGCTTTCGTCAATGAAGTCAACACCCAGTGCTTCGAGCACCTGTGCCTCGGCGAAGTGACCGATGCGAGCTTTCGCCATCACCGGAATGCTTACAGTGGATTTGATATCCTCAATTATCTTCGGATCGGCCATTCGCGCGACCCCACCATCGCGGCGGATGTCGGCGGGAACACGCTCAAGTGCCATTACAGCGCACGCACCGGCGTCCTCGGCGATCTTTGCCTGCTCAGCGTTGGTGACGTCCATGATCACGCCGCCCTTGAGCATTTCGGCAAGTCCAACCTTGACCTTCCAGCCGCCGGTAATCTTACCGTTGTCCCGGTTTTCGTCTGACATTCAAATCAACTCCTTACTGACCCTCCAGAAGAATAAAGCCCTTACGGGCACATATGAATTGTAGTGCACGTCTCGCATGAAATCAATGAGGCTGTGGCAGCAAAGAGAAAAGTGAAGTAAGGCGTGCAAACAAAAATTAATTTTCTTTCGATTACAATTTAGTTTTTTGAAAACAAAACGCATTTTTTTTAAAAATAAATGCAAAATTATATTTGCTGTTTTTACTGTGCGATGCAGGCGCAGAAGATCGCAGTAATGTCCTTCAGGGAGGTGTAAGGTTGAAAATTAATTTTTTTACTAAAATGACGCGAAAATTCGCGATGTCCCGTAACATGCATGAACACTGGGATTGCAGGGATCGTGATTTTTGCATTTTAAACCGCATTAAATTTTTTTTCGGCTTCAAAAATCATTTTTAATCACGCTTTCACAAATTATTTAATGTCGACCCTCTGTGACACTGATCTGTAGCGGGATACAAGACATTGAAAAAATACAATTAAATGCAAAATCGAATTGACTTTGGCGTTACATTTTGCTATTAAGTATTTTTTGTAATGGAGAATAAAGGCGGGCAGCATGCATACTGCATGACAAGCGGGATAGCTGAGAGCCATAAACGGACCGGAGGAAACAAGGGGCGACATTACATAACAGAGAATTTTCCCGCAACCTTTCGACAGGATATGTCAGGCAAAATACCCCCGGATAAAATTTTGACGCATGTTTCATCTGTTCAAGATGACTCCTGCCAGTTGATACTATTTACGTACATACACTTGCCGTAACACGGCTTGTATAAAGGCCCCGCGATGATGTCCAAAAACATGATCGTGGTCGATAAGGAAGAAATTTTTCCATAGGGGCCATCAGACGAAAGGAGATCCAACACATGGCTTGCAAACCCAAGGCTAAGACCACAGCGAAGAGAGCTACGGTTAAGAAGAAGAAGACCGTAGCCAGGAAGAAGACCACCGCTAAGAGGACCACGGCCAAGAGGGCTACTGCCAAGAAGAGGACCACTGCGCGGAAGACAACCAAGAGGAAGCCTGCCGCAAAGAAGAAGACAGTAGCCAGGAAGAAGACCACCGCGAGGAAGAAGCCTGCTGCTAAGAAGAAGGCCCCCGCGAGGAAGAAGACTGTTGCTAAGAAGGCAACAGCCAGGAAGAAGACCGTGGCCAAGAAGAAGAAGACTGTTGCCAGGAAGAAGAAGACTACTGCACGGAAGCCTGCTGCCAAGAAGAAGACGACAGCACGGAAGAAGACAGTAGCCAAGAAGAAGGCTCCAGTCAGGAAGAAGGCGACTGCCAGGAAGACCACGGCCAGGAAGAAGGCTCCGGCAAGGAAGAAGACGACTGCCCGGAAGACCACGGCCAGAAAGGCAACCGCTAAGAAGAAGAAGAAGGTACTTAAGAAGGCGACTCCCAGAAAGACTCGCCCGAAGAGGTAGTATTTTAGCTACTTCACCACTAGTACCGTTGATCGATTGTACGGTTGGATCGTGAAAGGCGCCCCCCAACAGTAATACGGGGGGCTCCTTCATTTTAGTTAAATAAAAAGTGACCCGGAAGGTCACTCTTTAAATCATCCAGCACGGGTTTCTCTCTCCCCACTATTCTGCAGATTCAGTTTCGCCTTCCCCGGACGTATCTTCGTCGGAGGTTTCAGTCTCCACACCTGTTTCTTCAAGATCCTCCGACGTTTCAGCGTAATAGCTGACGCCAACCTGGCTCCGATCGGTGTAATCTATGTTCACCGGAGCACCGAAAGACAATGTCTCATGCGTGAGCAGGTAATTATCTATCGACCAGTAGATATCGGAAGGTAAAAACTCGTTATAAAATTCCATCGGGTCGTTTGCCACTTCCACGCTCACGTTAAAAAATTCAGTAACCTCTATCGCGAAGGCTGCATGAAGCCTTGTTCGTACGAGACTCGAATTTTCCAATGTCAGCCATACCAGCAGGCTGCCCCTGCCGTACTGCCTGTCAATTTCATTGGCCGGGATGTCATAGATCATCAGGCGATCCCTGCCGCCGTCGATCATGTCCCTGCCGATCCTCTGTGCGTTGCACATCTCAAGAAGCTGAACCATACGTGGCCCGTTGAGGATCCCATTGAACCATACACTCTTCAGGAAGTAATCGATACCCGGTCCCGACCAATCGTCACGGAGATAGTAATCCTCTGAGAAATACCCGGACGTCCAGTCCTGCTCGATATGGAACGTCCAGCCGCCACCCATGAACCATGTCGAGCAGTAACGGATTTCATTGCTG
>JAUWTM010000119.1 GCA_030614715.1 Planctomycetota bacterium | reverse complement strand
CGACATCATTGAACACGACAAGGCTGAGTCGATAATCCTCATCACTGGCGGCATGGGTGAGAAGACTGGCTCAGAGTCACTCGAAGATGAGCTGAAGGACATCATCAAAGCAAGCCGCAATAGGGAGGACCGCGGACCTGTCCTGGTCGGTGGTAATTCGCAGGGGATCATCAGCCGTCCAGGTGGCTACGACACCATGTTCATACAGCAGTCGAAGCTCCCGAAGGAACCCGACATGCCGCTCGGGAAGGTGGTCGCGTTTCTAAGCCAGTCCGGTGCGTTCATGGTCACGCGAATGAGCAAACTCGATGGAATTCTGCCCCGGTATGCGGTCGGGACGGGCAATCAGGTCGATCTCGGGCTTTCGGACTTTGTCGAATATTTGTCCGCTGACCCCGAGGTGCGGGTGTTCTGCTGTTACGCGGAAGGACTGGGGCGTCTCGAGGGGCTTCACCTTGCCGAGGCAGCCAGGAAGATTGTCCGTACGGGACGGGATGTGATCGTTTACAAGGCCGGACGGTCGGAGGAGGGACAGGTTGCAGCCAGCGGCCACACGGCTGCGATCGCAGGCGACTGGGATGTCGCGGATGCTGTTCTGAGGCGCTCCGGATGCATTGTCGCGCGGTCGTTCGAGGAATGGCAGAACCTGGTAATGCTCTCAGCATCGCTCGATGGTAAACCGGTCGGGCAGGGACGTCTCGCGGCGCTGTCAAACGCCGGATCCGAGGCAGTCGCCATCGCTGACAACGTCCGAAGCCGGCACCACGAACTGCATTTTGCCGAACTCACACCGGAAACGTACGAGCGGATGAATGAAGTCCTGACCGGGTACAAACTCGACGCACTTGTGAACATCAGGAATCCCATCGACATTACCCCGATGGCCACTGATGCAGCGCATATCGATACGTTGAAGGTCCTGGCGGACGATCCGAATGTCGATGTGATAATTCACGGATGCGTGCCACTTTCACCGTCCATGAAAACCCTTGAACCGGGTGGGGACGACGGAGACGGCTTCATGGACCCCGGGAGCTTCGCGCAGATGTTCATCGAGGCGTGCAGTAACGAAATAAAAAAGCCGGTTGTAGTCGTGGTTGATGCAGGCAGGCTCTTCGATCCAATGGCAAAGCTGTTTCTGGACGCGGGAATCCCGGTCTTCAGATCCGCGGACGAAGCCACGATCACGCTTGGAAGATGGATAAACTCCGGAGCAAGGGTAGCCCCCGTCAGGGATTAGAGGCAGATGGGTCCTGTTGTGATGATCGGGGCTGTGGTAATCAGGTGGCAGGAAGCTTGCCGTCAGTTATCAGCATGGAGACTACTTTTCCAAGTAGATCCTGCAAGTCTTTATACATAGCCGAATTAGGGTCATGCTTGTCAATTAAAAGAATCGCAAGAGGAATTTCAAATTCCTCAGCAATTTTTTCTAAAATAGCATTTCCGGGTTCTGAATGCCCATTTTCGATCTGGGACAGGTAAGAACTGTTAGTACCGAGTCTTTCAGCAAGTTCGGTCTGAGACAAACCAAAAGCAGTTCGCAACACCTGGATTACTTTTCCCACTGTTCTCGCTGGAACCTTAATTATTTCAGATGGAGCATCCACAGTATTAGTTTCCTTTGAAACATCTGTATTTGAACTATCAGATATTCCGTGAGGCATGCTTAATAGCTTGGGAGTTGAATGTTCAGTGTCCATTGGGATATTTTTTACCTTTTTTTATAATAAAATCGGGATTTTATAGCAATTTCCTATAATTGTCAATGATTTTCCTAATGAATTTTAATACTTTTAGGAGATTTTTTAAAGATTTATCATCTTCAGGCCTTGATTGTCTGGCTATCCTGTCATATTTATTAATCCACTCCCTGATTTTTTCGATATCAGTAATATTTCCCGTTTGCCCCAATTTTCTATAACGAGCCTCTAGAAAGTCAAGACCCCTTTTTATCGTACGTATTTCCTGTTTTATGTAAGCGAGTTTACTTGTGCCATTTAAATCGTCGAAATTTTGATCGTCATCTACTGGTTCTACCCTTTTCCCGTTAGGGCTTCGATTCCCTGTAATATAGTCCCAGAATCGTTGGAATATATTTTTTTCTTGTGCCATTAGCGAATCTCTCCTAACGGTCAGATCCAAGATTATCGGGTATGGTACCAGTTGCTGAATCCTTATTGCGACATACCCGGAGTCGCCTATTTCCATTATTATGACTCCAATCCGGGTCGGATTATATCACAAAATACTAAGTCTATTTAGATAGTTAAATATTTAATCGTTTAAAGGTCTACGGTTTATTAAATAACTTGCAAACGGTAAGGATTAGTTCTCGTAGATCAGTAATGAGTTCCTGGTTAGTGTGATTTACATGAATTTCCAGAATCTCTAATGGAAGGTCCAGGAACTTTGCAATCGCATTAAGGATCTTGTGATCAGGTTCTGCGGTTCCATCCTCTATTAACGAAAGCCTGATCGTATCTATGTTCACACTTTTAGCAAATTGATCCTCAGTAAGATTAACACTTTGGCGCAGTAATCTTATGATCTCACCAGTTGAATACTCGCCCTCTTCGGTCTCATGCCCATCATTAGTTTCTTGATCCATGGTGAATACCCCTTCAGGGGTAAGAGGGATCAAGACATTTGGCCTCGTTTACGAGCTGCAGGGTCCCTTATTCTTACCCCTTTGTTTTCAGTTTTATATGGCCAGTGACTTTCAATTTTCATTGTTAATTCCCGCATTAGGCAGCAACCTGCCCTTTATTTGCCTTTACGTCCCTACGATTCCTCACCTTACCACGCCCAGCTGACAAATCCTTTGCTCCAGATCCACTGCAGCCAGGCATCGTACTCATCCCAATTCCAGTCCGCTGCTTTCCAGCTCTCTTTGCTCCACAGGTAGCTCTTTAACTCTTCCCTTGCCCATACTGCCCGATCATCCCCGGCCCAATAACCAAAGCCTGAGTTCCAGAACATATCGAACCAACTGGGAAACTCAGCCTGGTCCCATCCGCTGGCTACCCACTTTTCCCAGAGACGAGCCTTGAGGTCTTCTTCGACCCATTCTTCACCTTTTTCTCTCCACAGGTCAACGATGGTTTTCGGTGCGGTTACAACCCACGCGGCCTCAGCATGGGATGACTCAAGTCCCCCATGATGAATTGTGTGATGATCCTCATGACTGAAAGACTGATGTTCTGAGTGGTTTTCGATCGTCATTGTCTGACTCCTTTTAGTATTTAACTCCATCGCTCATTAAGCGATGCTTATAATTTATCAGATTTTTCTACAGTTGTCAAGTAAAAAACAAAAGTTTTTTATGTAAAAACTCAAAGTTTTAATAATGGCCTTCCCTTCCTATAAGCACCGTTAGGATTTCTGTTCGTATTTAAAATCCAAAAAAAAATTTTTCCTTAACTGGGATCCTTCACTTGAGGATTAACTACACGCCCTGAATATAAATATTGACCCACCATCCAGCTATAAAAAGTGATTTGCGGTCGGGTAGGGAGAAGAAGCCACCAACCTTACGGTCGGTGCACCGTAATAGTTTGGCAGACATCGTTCACCCGACGTTCGTATCCTGATTGGATTATTTATGATAAACTGATATGTTCTGATCCTGCTTCAGCGAGGTAGAATTGATGGTTTCGCAAGTAAGAGGTTTAATCGCATTACTGGTACTTCTGGTACTGCTGGTCGGCTGTTCCGGTGACGGCGCACCACCACTGCCAGCTGTCGACAATGCACCAGACGATATATTGATAACGTCCCGGATCAATGACACCTCGGTCGAGTCCGACTCCCACAGGATGTGGCTGAATCTTCTCATTTACGTAGACCCGACCAATCCCGATGACATCAAATATGAAATCGTGCCCCTTCGCGATGCACTGGCACACTGGAACATACTCACATGGCTCGAGCAGGGACCGTGTTACAACTGCTTTAAGCTGATCAGCGTGCAATTGACCGGCTACGGCACGATCCGGGCAACCATCGAGCTTACACACCCGTTCGACAACCCGAATTTCACCGGATTCGATGTCCGCGGTATCCCGATGTTCGCCGGTACCGGACTGTTCCCGGTCAGCGGCCTGAGTTATTCGAATCTCGCGAACGGCGATGCTGAACTGATCAACGCTGACGGCTACACGTCGCTTTATAACGTCACTACCGCAGGATCGGGACCCAACGGCACGCAGGGATACATCGAAGGAAACCTTGCGACCACCCAGCCTCCCGATGCGCTGCTCAACGGCTACAAACGTCACATATCCACCGATGCACTCAATACCCGTAACGCCTTTTACGCAGGTGACACGGTCGAGGTGATATACGAGATCGACCTTCCCGACGGTCCGTTGCTACTGGGATATGCAGTCGATGCGTGCTGGGCTCCCGCAACGACCCAGCCTGTCACCGATCCCATGTCCGATTTCCCTCCCGATGCCAACTGCCCGGAATCGTGGAAGATAGAGGTCAATGAAATTCCTGTCCTCGATGGATTAACAGAGTGCGGGGGACAGACGGTACTGACAATCGACTGCTACGACTGGCAGGGTCCTGATAACGTGAATCTGCCCACCGCGGAATGTCCGGGACTTCTGGACGGTATTACCGAGTTCGAGTGGCTGGGCGACAGCGGTCCGTACTCAAGATATACGTTAACAATTGACAACGACGATTTCGCACCGGCCGGTGTTTATCCATGTCTGATCTCGAAGGAAGCGCAGGAGAACGATCCGATTGGAAAGCCCTGGCTGGATCTGACTGCTTACCAGCTGATCAGGCTCGAAGTGTCGGAGAAGGTCGACATGCCCCCGACAGCGATGGCTGAAGCTGATCAGTACGTCGTGGACACCGGTCAGACGGTTACTTTTTCAGATACGGGATCGCACGATAACGATTGCGGGGGTAATTCTATCGTTGAATGGGAGTGGGACTGGAACAACGACGGGATTTTCGACGAAGTGGGTGTCATTGTATCCCATTCATGGAGTACGGAGGGAGCTTACGAAGTACAATTCAGGGTAACTGACGACGAGGGATCAAGCGACACGCTCGACCAGCCGCTGGAAATTATAGTCGGGGAAATTGCGTTTGATCTTGAGGATGTAACACCACCTTACCTGAACATTGATATGTATGGTGTCGTGGCCGATGGGAGTACAGCTTTAGTACTTGCAGAAGATGAGTCTCACATCTTCGATATCAGTGATCCCTCATCGCCTGTCTGGATCAAGAGTTTTCCATTGACCTCATACTTCGATTATTCAGCGTCTGCGAACAACGGTTATGCTTATTTAATCGATTTTATTGACGGTCTGACTGTGATCGATATCTCTCCCCCTGAATCGGCAGCGATCATTCACACGGACCCGGCTATTACCGGATGGAGCATCGTTTCTGAAGGCAGTTACGCGTGCGTTGCCGATAATTCGCTCTTCCAGGTTGTTAATATCAGTAACCCGTACTCACCGACTGTCGTTGGAGTGGAATCGATTCCAGCCAGTAATCCTGTGTATATGGCTGCTTCCGGGGGATATGTCTACATCAACGACCTTAACGGTCCGTTCCTGATCATCGATGTCTCCAACCCGTCCGACCCCGAGTTAATAACTACCGATGAAACAATTTCAATGTCCCGTGCAATTGCAGCATCGGATGGTTATGTTTTCGCAAGCTGTTATGATGCGGATCCTGTCCTTTACGGTATTAGAATTATCGATGTAAATGATCCTGAAGCACCATTTGTGGCTATTACCATCAATCTCGGTGGTTCCAACGCCATATGGTCGATGGCAGTGTCTAACGGGTATCTGTATACAGCTGCGTCCGAAGGTGGAGTTCACGTGCTCGATATAGATCCACCACTGAGTACGCATATCGTACACAATATTGATTCGCACGGCGAGGCAAAAAGTGTATCTGTTACCGGGAACAACCTCTGTCTCACCGACTTCGGCGGGCTGAGGATGATTAATATAACCGATCCTGAAAACGCCCAGATTACAGGCTCTTACCGTGCAATCATGGAACCGGAGGATATCTCAATTAACGGGCATTACGCCTACATTGCTGACGGGTACGGGGATTTTAAAATTCTGGATCTCGATCAGCCTGAAAACACATTCGTGGCAGGCATGGTTGAGACGGAAGGCCAAGGATACAGTGTATCCTCCTCCTGTTGTTATGCTTATTTTGTTTACAATATAGCCGACACATGGCCCTACATTGCTGTAATTGACATCGGATCACCCGAAACCGCCCATATTGTCAATACACCATATAACGGTGGATACGATTATCCAGCATACTCTGACGGTTACGTTTATTACACCCAGAATCAAAACGGTATCCAGATTGTCGATGTTGATCCTCCGGAAGCAACCCACGATGTTAAATTAGTAGATTTCTCATGTTACATATTTTTCGGACTGAGCGCGACGGGTGATTACGCGTACGCATTAGAGGACAACGACCTGCATATATTGGATGTTAATCCTCCCGAGGATGCATCGGTCATTAATACGGTAGAGACATATGGCTGGGACTCACAGTATTACAATGGTTACGCCTTCGTTTCTCATACGGATGGTTTTGATATTATCGATGTCGATCCCCCGGAGACCGCCGGCTACTACGATACATTCACCTGCTCAATGCCGTATGTAATCGTCGCCGAGGATGGTTACCTATACGTTTCAACGTGGACCCATCTCGAGATCTACGATATCGACCCAATCGACAACATCCAACTGGTCGCCTCGCTTGAAACAACGAATGCATGGGGCATGGATGTCGACAGCGGTATTGCAATCATCCGCCAGGCCCATTCAAATGACCTGGCCATCATTTCCTTATATTAAATGTAATGCGTATATGGCAAAGGCTGGCTATTTCCTAACCTGTTGCAACAGATTTTCCCGGGCGTTATACTGCTTCATCCGTCCTGATGATTGATGCGGTAGTAAAAATCGATGCTGCGAGCGTGGATCGGTTGATCGACGCATCCGAAGCCGATCCGGAAGCCCTGATCGGCATACTTCAGGACGTCCAGAAGGAATGGGGATTCCTTCCAATCCCTGCCCTCAAGAGAGTGTCAGAGCGCCTGGGTGTGCCGTACAACCGCGTATGGGCGGTCGCGACATTCTACGAAGCCTTCACGTTCCAGCCCCACGGGCGCACTCACATCATGGTCTGCACGGGCACGACCTGCCACGTTAACGACGGTCTCCAGGTCCTGAAGGCAATCGAGGATGAGCTCATTATCGAGTGCGGCCAGAGTACACCCGACGGTAAGTTCTCACTCGAGAAGGTCCATTGCCTTGGTGCGTGCGGGGTCGGTCCGATGGTAGTTGTTAATGATCAATACCACGGTCACATGACCCGCGCGAAGGTAATTAAACTTCTCGACGAACTCAAGTCCCGGACGGAGGTCGAAACATGAAACTGACCTCCCCAACACAGCTCGACCAGGTCGCTCGTGATTTCCGGGCGAGTCTCGAAGGTTACAAAACCACCATCTCGCTATGCGGAGGAACCAACTGCACTGCCTGCGGATGTAACGAGGTCCTTGAAGTGCTCAAGACAGAGCTGGAAGCACGTAACCTGACTTATACGGTACGGCTCATCGTTACAGGCTGCCAGGGACTCTGCAGTGAAGCACCTCTGATCTCGATCAACCCGGATGATGTGCTCTACTGCAATGTAGAACCCGGCTGGATCAAGCGCATTGTCTCCGATACGGTTATCGAAGGTAAAACGATCCCAGACTACTGTTTCACGGACCCCGTGAACGGGACAACGTACGAGAAATTCAGCGAAATTCCGTTCTTCAGCGACCAGACCCGTGTCCTTCTTGCGAACTCACCCCATATCGACCCATCGGACATACGCGATTACATCTCGGTCGGTGGTTACAGGGCGCTCGCGAAAGCCCTGTTCGAGATGGAACCCGGGGAAATAGTCGATGAAATCAGCGCGTCGGGACTCCGTGGTCGCGGTGGCGGTGGATTCCCGACCGGACGGAAGTGGGCGTCCGGCGCGAAGGCTCCCGGCGATCATAAATGGGTCATCTGCAACGCGGATGAGGGCAATCCGGGCGCGTACATGGACGGAAGCCTTCTTGAGTCCAATCCTCACCTGATAATCGAGGGGATGATCATCGGCGCGAAGGCTGTCGGTGCAGGCGCTCCGGGTGGCGGGTACATATATGTGAGGAACGAATACCCACTAGCACTGTCCAGGATATCCGAAGCTATCAATGAAGCCCGTCGATGGGGATTGCTTGGCAACGACATACTTGGAAGCGGTCTCAGCTTCGACATCAGGATCAACCGTGGCGGCGGGGCATTCGTGTGCGGAGAATCGACCGCATTGATGGCGTCGCTCGAGGGTAAACCCGGCGAACCGAGACCAAAGTACGTTCATACGGTCGAGAAGGGCTACCACAATGAGCCGTCGGTCCTGAACAACGTCGAGACGTGGGCAAATGTGCCCGGAATCATCCTCGACGGTGCTCAGAAGTATCGCGAACATGGGACGGACGCGAGTCCCGGAACGAAAATATTCAGCCTTGTCGGTAAAGTCAGGCATACGGGACTCGTGGAGATCCCGATGGACAGGTCGGTCCGCTCGCTGGTCGAGGGAATCGGTGGCGGGGCACCCGAGGGTAAGAAACTGAAGGCGGTCCAGACCGGAGGACCATCGGGTGGATGCCTTCCGGTATCGCAGCTCGATCTCCAGCTTGATTTCGACGTGCTCAACGAAGCCGGCAGCATGATGGGTGCAGGCGGGATCATCGTCATGGACGAGGACACCTGCATGGTGGACATCGCGCTTCACTTCATCAGGTTCAACACCGATGAATCATGCGGAAAGTGCACGCCGTGCCGTGAGGGACTCCAGGAGATGGAACGCGTCCTCACCCATATCACCGAGGGTAAGGCGGAGATGGATGATCTCGGGCATCTGGAGGAACTCGGTCAATGGATGATAGGAGGTTGCCTTTGTGCACTCGGCGCGACAGCTCCTCACCCTGTACTCAGCACGATCAAATATTTTCGCGATGAATACGAGACTCACATCAAGGGTCACAAGTGTCCCGGAGGTGTATGCAGGGAACTGATCGAGTACAGTGTTATCGAGGCTAATTGCACCGGATGCGGTGACTGCGTGACTGTGTGTCCGACCGGAGCTGTGTCGGGATTGCCTGACAAGGTGCATAAGATCGACATGCTTCTCTGTACCAAATGCGATGAATGCTATAAAGCGTGCAAATTTGAAGCTATCGGCAAGTGAGCAGAACAGTGTAAATGGCAGACAGGATCGAAATAACTATCAACGAATGGAGAGTCAAAGCGGATAATCGCGAACCGCTTATCAATGTCTGCCGACGTGAAGGCATCGACGTGCCAACACTCTGCCATCACGACCGCATAAAGCCGTACGGTGTCTGCCGGGTGTGCATGGTAAAGGTTTCGTGGGGCAGGAAATCCAAGTACGTAACAGCCTGTAATTATCCCGTTGAAAATGACGACGTCATCGACACTGAAAGCCGCGACGTGATGAGCCTGCGCAAGATGTCGATCGAGGCGTTGCTGGGTCGATGTCCCAATGAGCAGGAAATCGTGAAATTTGCTGCATCCCACGGCGTGACAAGCAGCCGTTTCCCACCACATAAGCCCGGAGGGGACGACTGCATCCTCTGCGGACTGTGCGTTGGAGTGTGTAACGAGGTAGTCGGGGCAAAAGCGCTTGGATTCATGGAGCGGGGTCCCGAAAGAGAAGTGGTTACACCATTTATGGAGTTCCCGGAGTCCTGCATCGCATGCGGTGCCTGTTCAGCACTCTGTCCGACGACAAAAATGACGATGGAGCACCAGAAGACCGAGATACTGAAATCCCGTCACGGTGATATCCGCCCCTGCCGCTACGCGCTGATGGGACTGTACCCGGGTGGGATCTGCGCGAACAATTACCGCTGTCACGCCTGCGATGTCGACCAGAAGTATCGCGAAATTGCCGGAGATGAGCATCCGATTTTCATAGCCCGGACCGAAATCACGGATGGAGGTGAGGCTGCATGACAAATCTCGAAAGTCAGCCCACCTTCACGGTGGAGATCGCCGGACGGAAACTTGAGTTCCAGCCCGTTGACGAATCCCCCTGCCGTCGAGCGTGTCCTGCTGGAATCGATGTGAAAAAATACGTCGGGCAGATAGCCGGAGGGGATTTCACTGGAGCACTAGCCACGATTCGAAAGCACATGCCGTTTCCATCGGCCTGCGGACGGATCTGCCTGCACCCGTGCGAGACGGAATGCAAACGGGGTGCGGTCGATGAACCAATCGCGATCATGCATCTCAAGCGGTTCGTCGCTGACTACGAAGCCCGTAAAGGCAGCCAGGAAGCCGGTCTGAAGGTACAGTCACCGTCCGGAATGAAGGTCGCGATTGTCGGAAGTGGTCCGTCGGGCCTCACAGCAGCTCACGACCTTGCATTGATGGGACATTCAGTCACTGTAATTGAGCGGTCCGACAAGCCCGGCGGAAATCTCGCGAACACGATACCTGAATTCGAGCTTCCGTCGAGCGCGGTACATCATGACATTGAGAGAATCGAAGCACTGGGTGTCACAATCAAATGCGGACATTCGATTCAGGGTTACACAGGTCTCCAGGGACTACTTAACGAAGGACACGACGCCGTACTGATCGCTACCGGTACGTCGGGACGTTGGTCGGGGCTGACCGGAAAGGGTTGGATCGAGGGTATAGACTCATCAAAAGTCATCGGTGCCGTCGAATTCCTTCAGAAGTACCGTGGGAATAACATTGAGAATGCTGGTGAATCGCTCGGGAAGGTCGCTCTGCTTGGGTTCGGAGTCCAGGCCCTTGCCAGCGCACGTTACGCTGTCCGTCTCGGTTGCCCGGAGGTCACATGGATCCTGCCAGTAAAGAAAGATCAGCTTCAGCCGGAACCCAGACGAATAAAACTTGCAGAGGATGAGGGCGTCAGGATTCTCGAGCTGACACGTCCCATCGCCATTGACAACGATGGGGTCAGGGTGGTCGAGCTGACGGTTGAAAAAACCGACCATACTGGACGTCCGGTTTATTCGGTCAAGGACGGGACGGAACAGACGCTGGCTTTCGATACAATTATCGATGCGGCTCATTTCGCTCCCGACATGGAGTGGGAGAACCTGTCAAAGAGACCTTGGCAAACAATCCTGGTGCATCCTGACACGATGGCAACAGAGGTCCCGGGTGTTTTCGCATCTGGAGACGTGGTAAGCGGTCCGAAATCGGTTGTCGAGGCAGTGTCGCTCGGTCACAGGGCTGCAGCCGGGATTCATCGGTTCCTTACCGGTGAAAAATCAGAGATCGGTACTTTATCCGAGCTGATCAGCATTAAAGGCTGGGAGTTTGAGGACCCTGCAGGAACCCCAACCGAGGCGTACAAACCGTTAACCCGTCCAGCTGATCTAAGGATTAAGGATTTTCAGGAAGCTGAGCAGGCGTTCACGTCGTGGCAGGCGACCCGCGAAGCCCAGAGATGCCTTCTCTGCGGACCGTGCAGCGAGTGTGCGGTCTGCCTGTCGAACTGCTATCGCAAGAGGGGCGTATTTATCGACGCTGATGGAAATCCGGTCGAGATTCGAGTACCGCTTGGTATCGCGCGGGGACTTCAGGGGGAGAAGGGAACACAGGATATCGACAACATGGAGCTTCTCGCTGCCGTTGTCGACCTCGAACGGTGTCGCGGATGCGGAGTCTGTGAGGATATTTGCGGTTACCACGCACCGAGGATCGCGCCGGATCAGAAGTACGGCCTTGTATCCAGCATTGACCTGCTGGCATGCAAGGGATGTGGGACGTGCATCACCGCGTGTCCATCGGGTGCAATCGATCAGGGAGTTACGTCACTGCATGCAATCTACAATGGAATCTGGGGAGATGATAAATGAAGATCCCCGAGCGAAATGACGCTGATAACATCCTGTTCCATTGCAGACGTCAGAATCCGGATGATTTCCCTGCTTTCAGGTCTTTAATTTTCGATGGTGAGAGCGCAGTTGAAATTGAGCTCCCGTGCAGCGGCAGGATCGGAACCGGGGAGCTGATGCAGGGAATCGCCGCAGGATACAGGAGAGTTGTAGTCCTGAGTTGTGGCGAGAAATCATGCGTTCATAAGTTCGGGTGTATGGAAGCCAAAAAGGCGTTTAACAAGGCTAAAGCACTGGCTGAAACAGCCGGTATCGATATAAAAAGGTTTACGTTCATCGAGGCTGATGATCCGGAACTGGAACTGAAGTGAACGACGAAGGTAAAAATATACTATCCGACATCCCGGGTGCGTGCGGATTTAGTAACGGAGCACACGGACCGAACGACTCGGCATGCCCCGTAACGCGATACCGCTCGGAATTCGTGCCGTCACGTCTCATCGACGAGGCACGTTCGGGATGGTTCCCGCGGGGGATACGTCACTGCCTCGGATGCGAGCTCTGCTCACCCGGACCCGGAGTCAGCTTCCCGTCCTGTGCCGATGACCTGGTGCTCGAGGGCGGACATCGCGAGGGATACATCCCGAGAGCGTTCGGTGGAGCGCTGGACGCTGTCTGGTCCCTGCAGATTGCAGGTAACTCCAGGCAGAAGCGTCTTGACTGGATTACAAATGACATCCAGATCACGAATGAAAACGAAAGCGGGAAGGTCGCACTTTTCGTCGGATGCGCACCGTATTACGATGCACTTCTGGCAGATGAAATCGGCTTCAGGGCGACCGATGAGTCACGGGCAGCGGTCGAGATGCTGAATTCTGTCGGTGTAAGTCCGGTGGTTCTCCCGGATGAGGTGTGCTGCGGTGGTGACCGTATCCACGCGGGTGACCGCGACGGGTTCATCGCTCTTGGAACACGTAACAGGGACCTTCTAAAGGAGCGGGGCGTTAAAACGATCGTTACAACCTGCGATGACTGCCGTTATACGCTTGGTAACCGTTATCCCGGACGGATACCCGGATGGGATTTCAAGGTAATAAGGCTTGCAGATTATCTGGTTGAACGCGGTGGGAGACTTGCGTTTATGCCTACCGAGCAGGTTGTCGCGATTCAACCACCGGACAGGTACTCCGATCCGAATTCGGTTGAATCGATCCGTAAGATCCTGACAAAAATACCCAACCTGATCACCAAGGAACTTGAGCCCGGACTGCCGTCAACCTTCGGTAGCTGGGGTCAGTTCGATGCGATATCAAAACGTCTCGAAACCGATTATCTCAAGGCGGCGGAGTGCACACTTGCTGAAAGTGTTCTAGTGCCCGGCACACGGATGCTCGTTCGGCTCATGGAAGGCCGGCGTCCCGGAAGCTGGGAGGAGACGTCTATTAAAATTAAGGGATTCTACGGCTTCCTCGCCGAATGGCACACGGTAGCCCTCGAATTCACCGGAGCATAGTACGGATTAATAAAGTGACCGATCAGCACCGCATAAAAAGCCATCCGATCCTCGACGTACCAGAGCGTCACGAGGTCCCATTCACCTTCAATGGTAAACCTCTCAACGCGCTCGAGGGTGAAGTGATCTCGTCCGCGCTGTTCGCGAACGGAATCCACATCTACGGTCACCATCACAAGGACGGCGGTCCGCAGGGTATCTTCTGCGCGAACGGTCAGTGCTCACAGTGCCTGGTCCTGGCGAACGATGTACCGGTCAAGGCATGCATGGTCATGGTCGCGCCCGGAATGAGGGTAAACAGTCTCGACGGGCTTCCTAAACTACCCGCGGCTGACAAACTTCGCGAACTTCACGACGTCCCGCTTCATAAGGTCAAGGTGCTTGTCATCGGCGGAGGACCGTCCGGGATTTCAGCAGGCAGCGAGCTT
>JAUWTM010000133.1 GCA_030614715.1 Planctomycetota bacterium | reverse complement strand
GCTATCAAAGCGAACACCGTAGCACAGCACGTCAGTGCGTTCACCAATCGGTTGAATGAATGTGCAACTGACAATTACTGGTTTGACGCACTGGAATCCAGATGGCTGCGGTGTGATCACCGTATGGGACCGCGGTTCCATCGAAGTACTTGATCCCCACCCACGCACAAACAAGGGCGTCCAACGCATCCTCGTATGCTTTGAATCGTGACAGGTACTCGAAATCCTCACTGTCCGGGATTGTCAGATCGATCCCGGTTATTTCTGATTTCAACGCATCGAGTAATCTACGGAAATTCGTCACGAGGTTTGATTTACGCTCTTCCATCGATGCATCCTTCCAAAACTGACGTGATCTTGATGTCTTGTACTTAAGGCGTTCCGGAAGACTCATCAGGTTGACGATTGCAGGATGCGGGTAAACCTCGACAAGGTGATTCGGTTTCCCGCACCGTGTGGCTGCGGTCGCAACAGAGAATCCAGTGCGCATGAAACCATCGCGAATCTGATCCGCGAGCGGTCCGGGACGTTTCGGAGTGGGGGAGTGGACCGAGCAGTGCTTCGCGCCGTAGGCGCGGGAGACTAGGGAGTCTGCCGCGCGGCGTGAGTCGAAGTATACGGTTGAGACGGGCATGTCGATAGTGACGAGTGAAACATCATTGATGCCGGTGAGTTTGCGCGCCGTATCGATCAGTTTTTCAGGATCGGGTGAGGAGCCCTTATGTTTGGCGAGCCAATTGACGGGAATACCGTCCATGAGATCGAAAAATGCTTTGTACGACGGTGCGAGAGCGACGCATCGCCAGGTATTTGCATCGAGGACGACCACCGCAATCCCGGAGGGTTGTGTGTTAGTCCATGCAGCATCGATTGCAAGGATGGATTTCATTGTGCACATTGAAAGAAACGCGACCACCCCTGGTCGCCTTCATTAATAAATTCTACAAATTATCTTTGGAAGCGGACAGGGGTGTCCGCGCTCCTGGATTTGTAAGTACCAACGGTTCACTCCAACGTTATCAACACCTGGTCCAGTTCCACCGACTCGCCCTTCTCCACGAGGATCTCCTTGATCGTCCCGTCACGCGGACTGTGAAGCTCGTTCTCCATCTTCATCGCGTCCAGCAGGCACAGCGATTCCCCCGCCTTCACCTCCTGACCGACCTCCACGCGTATCCCGATCACCTTCCCCGGAAGCGGCGCACGCACCTGGTCGCCCTCGCCCCACATCCCGGTCATCTCCGGACGTTTCAGCTTTCCCTTGCCCGGAAAATCGATTGTGACATCCACCGACTGCCCGACTGCCCACACCGTTCGCGGCAGACCCTGCCGGTCCAGCTCGAACTCCACCTGGTACGAATGATCGCCGACGATCAGGCACTTGGAGAACTGCTCGAGCCAGTCCGGCGCCATCGCGACATCGATACGCTCCCCGTCCACGATCACGTGATCGATCGTCTCCTGGAACGGGAGCTTCTCGATGTCTATCTCGTAGACATTATTTTCCACTGTAACAGTGATTCTCATTATCGCGTTTCTCTTCTAAATGTCCGTACCGTCCAGGTCGTCACTGGGGTCATCGAGGTCCTCCGGCTGCGCGGATTCCCCGTTACCCGGGTCATCGTCCGGCCCGTAGTCCGGATCGGCTCCCCGTCCGCCCGAGCCTCCGTCTTTGTAACCCACTGCCGGCGGGCGTTCGAGCTCGTGACGGTTTTCATCGAGATAGAAAATGTCGGCGCTTGCCTCCATCTCGAGATCCTGCGCGATGGAATCCCGCCACGCCGCGAGTTCGACGCGTTTTCCGAGTGACTTGACGACCCTGATCGGCTCGAGGAAATCGCTGTCGCCAGTGACCAGCACAGCGGTGTCGAACGCGTTGTTGTACCCGAGAGACGCGAGCGTGGTCGCCATTCCGATCGCTGCTGCTTTCTCGGAGTAACTCGACCACTCGTTCCCGCAGTTGTTGCACCGCATCTGGCGCTTTCGAAGCGGGTAGAGGTGCACCTCGAAGTGCAGCGCAAGTTTCAGGTACTTGTAGAGGTTGGTCTGGTCGGCGTTCGGAGGTTCCTCCTCGCTCGCGAAGAAGTACGTCTGCCAGACAGCACCAGTTTTCGACAGCACCTCGACCAGTTTTCTGAAATCTACCCGCCACTGGTGCTTGTACGAACCCCGGAAGATATAGGAGTTATCGATAAAGCAGATTGTCCGTCCTCTGGGTTGAGCCATGATGTTTACACCTACTTATTAATTTTGTAACTAACTAATTTATGTTAAAAAACTCATTACCATCAGAATCCCGGCTTGTTCAGACCGCTAAGTTTCCACGCACCCTTGGGCTTAACCGGTTTCAGGGCCGTTTCCGGCAGACGCTTGTACGTGCGCATGTAGGATTCAATCGCAGCGGCGATCGCGGCGATTTTCGGATTCGCGAACTCGTCGCCTTTCAGCTTTTCGAGATATTTATCGATGTACGTCGAGTTGAAATCACCCGAGCGGTAGACCGGATCGTTCATGATCGCGAAGTGTATGTTCTTGGTTGAGCGAACTCCGCCGATTTTCAATTCGAGAAGTGCCCTGCGCATGCGCTGGATCGCCTCGTCGCGAGTGTCGGCGTGGACGACCAGTTTTGCGATCATTGAATCGTACTCACGCGGGATGTAGGAGCCTGAAAACGCCGACGATTCCACGCGCACACCGAGTCCCTGCGGAAATATTATCTGTTCGATTCGTCCGGGAGTAGGGAGGAAGTCGCGCATCGGGTCCTCGGCGTTGATGCGGCACTCAATCGAGTGTCCCGTAATTCTGACGTCGAGCTGGGAGATGTCGAGTGGTTCGCCCTGCGCGATTGTGATCTGGCGCTTGATAAGGTCGACGCCGGTGACCATCTCGGTTACTGGATGCTCAACCTGTATCCGGGTGTTCATCTCCATGAAGAAGAATTGGCCAGTGCTGTCGTAGAGGAATTCAACCGTCCCGGCGTTGAGGTAATCGGCGTGCATGGCGAGAAGTCGTGCTGCCTCACCGATACTCGCACGTTTATCGTCATCGAGGACGGGCGATGGCGCCTCCTCGATGAGTTTCTGGTGACGTCGCTGGATAGTGCAGTCGCGTTCGCCGAGATGGATCACGTTACCGTGACCGTCGGCGAGTATCTGCACTTCTATGTGACGGGCGTTCTCGATAAGTTTCTCAAGGAAGATGGCATCGGAGCCGAACGCAGCCATCGATTCATGCTGCGCCGATTCGAACATGAGATCGAGATCCTTCGCGCTCCGTACGATTCTCATTCCGCGTCCGCCACCGCCGGCGGCAGCTTTCAGCATGCACGGATAACCCATTTCGGTACCGATCGAGCGCGCGTCATCGACATTTCGGATCGCGCTCATCGTGCCGGGGATCACCGGGATGCCCGCCTCGATTGCGAGGCGTTTGGCGACCGTTTTGTCGCCCATCTCGCGGATGTTTTTCGGTGTGGGTCCGACGAAGAGGATGCCTGCCCTGGCGCACTTTTCGGCAAATGACGCGTTCTCGGCGAGGAAACCGTAGCCGGGATGTATCGCGTTGCAGCCCATCTTTTTCGCGGTCTTGATGATGACGTCCGCGTTGAGGTATGACTTAAGCGGGTCGGCGGGACCGATGTGAGCGACCTCGTCGCACATCCTGACCGGAAGTGAGCCCGCGTCGGCGTCGGAAAACGCCTGTACAGTGAAGATGCCCAGTTCGCGCGCGGCACGGACGATACGGCACGCGATTTCTCCACGGTTGGCGATGAATAATTTGCGGATTTTAAGCCTTCGCAAGCGGGGCATAATTAATCATCCTGCTTCTATTACCAGGAACGCACAAAATATTTGCGTTCTCAATATTTACGTGTTCGAATTACCTGGCCGGACGGTTTTTGCGAGTTTTAGAGGAGGTCCGGATGACTAAAAGTATAGCAGATTTTTGATAATTTGATAGGATTACATGATAAATGTGCCCGGATATAACAGCAGTGGAGACGCCTTGATAATGATACACAAATAACCTAATATTTCAACATGCCCGGATCGGTCAGAATCGACCTGCCGAATTCCCTGCACCATCGGGCGACAGTATAGAATCCGCTGCTACAGTACCGTAGCCCGGCGATCCCTTCGCCGGGATTACAACAAGAATTATCGAATCCCGGGAAAAGGATTCCCGGGCTACGATCTTGGATGACGATCCGTCTGGTGCCATAGAGGGGCGTCGATGGGTGCGGGAAGGCGAGGAAGGAACTTTAGTATTTCATTCATGCCAATAGGACATAGAAATGGAGTGATTAAGCACATGATAATACGATTCATTTTGGGCATAGTTATGCTGGTCTCCATGTCGATTGGTCAGTTGGAAGCTGCTAAGTCTTCGAATCACGTGGATTATTATTCCGAGGTTACCGTCACAATCCCGTGGGGGGATGCTCCCGGGCAACTGTCGACGTTATGGAATGCCGATCCGGATTCACCGGAATGGCATGGATTAATCGATCCACCGGGACCTTGGGCAGTTTCGGATCAAGGTGAATTAGTGATTGCAGACTATGATGGAACGACAGCCCGGATTATGAAATTTACATCTGATGGGCAGATGATTGCTCACGTCAACCTCAGCTCAGTTGGACTTCTAAGACCGTTTCATCTGGCAATCAATCCATCAGGGCAGATTCTTGTCGAGAACCGTGTCCATCAACAGGATATGGATAATTATGTCGATTCGCTGTACTTATTTGATCCATCATTGACGTTGATGAGCAGTACGGCAATTCCCGTAACAGGTAATCTAATGGTACTTGGATTGTATCCCTCACAGGATGATGATTTCTGGATTTTATACAGGAATACACAAAGTGAATATTCCTCAAGTGATGCAATTTATGAACTGGGTATTGTCAGATCATCACCAGATGGCATGCTTGATTCTATGGAAACTCTGTACTCAGGTCAGGATGCCGATCCAGGTTCTCAGCAGGCTGGTTTTATTACTCCCAGTGGTGATCCCATTTCTCGTGTTACGGATTGTTACGGGTATACCTTTAGCGGAGTTCGAGAGATACCAGATGTCACAATGGGCAGGTTCTCACCCGAGGGTAATCTTGTGTACACTCACGACCTGCCGTTCATTCCGGGATGGCGTTGGTACCCCAGCTTTACTTTCAACTATTACATTACCTGGTCCGGTGATTTTTACACACTCCATGCGACAGATGAGGGTGCTGTTCTGACGAAATATACGCTTCAGGTTGAGTGATCCTGGAGACATCCCGACAACCCGATCCACTCGTACACCGAAACCTGGATCGGCGAGGTCTCCCTCAAACTCACCGACCTCCAGGACGCGTCCACCATCTGCAGCGTCAACGTCGAGGTGTACATTGAATAGGGAAAGGCTGGGAACTTCCAATCACTCTATATCCTCGTCGCCTGATTTCAGGCGGTCGAGTACGTCCTTGAGTTTGTGCTGGCGCACGTTCAGGTCGTCACCGATCTCGATATCCTCGTCCGACTCCCCGAGACGCGACTGAAGGCGGTCGCGGAACGGGTTCAGGTCGAAATTTCCCTTGAATTCGATATCCCTGAGAATGGTCGCGACCTCGTCGGGGTCCTTGATCTCCGCGAGCGTCCGAAGGCCGCCGTCACCGGCACCGATGAGGATGATGCGGTCACCGAGACGGATCATGTAGAGCGTGCGGGTCGGTGTCAGGCTGAGAGTCGTGATGACCTTGAGGCTTTCGGTGGAGGATGCCAGTCCCTGGACGGTGACGAGTTTTTTCGTCAGGATACTGATACCCCAGATGACACCGATCACGACGAGTAGTCCTGCGAAGACCTTTAAGTAATCGGCAAGTGTCGGACCGATCGTCACACCGTCCTCGACTTCCTGCTCGTAGAATTCCATCGTGGGCAGGTCGGCTGGAAGGTTGTCTGTGTCGTCTGACGGGTCTGTGGTCGTGTCGGATTCCTCTGACAGGGGCAGTGCCGTGATGTCGGCTTCGCCAGTGGATTCGTCATCGATGTCGGCGGGTTGTGCCGCCAGTGGGAGGACCGCAAGCCAGAGAATTACAAGGCTGAGAAAAACGAGAAACGTGGTGCGAAGCATGAATCGCATACGCTGATTTTACAGGATTGGACGTGGAAGGGCAATCGGGGAGATCTCCCATGCGGTTATGACGCTATTAGATTCTTTTGTAAGTTTGTACGTGTAATAGCACCATTATTAGGCTATAATTCTTTAACAGGTGCAATGGGTTTCCCTGACTGCGCCTGTGTCTGCATCGAACAGTTGAATTTTTTTAGGAGGATCAAATGGCTGCTCGAAATTTTCGCGCTTATTTCCCCTTAGCGTTAATACCACTGTTTATCCTTATTATGGGCGTGTGTACATCCTGCGGGGGCAACGGAGGTCCGACAGCGCCGGGCCTACACGAAAGCATATCACCCCATCAGAACCTGACGGAAAACACCAGGAATGCCACTGCTCCGGAAGGAGTCGGGAACAGGTTCATCTGGGGTACGTACACGATGATAATCGACCAGGAGACCCATGAAATAGAGCTTCTTGAGAACAGGGAACTGGCGATTCATATTAATGTCAAGGACATTCTCCTGAGCGACTGGTGGTGCCCTGCAGGTCACTGACTGAAAATCCAGTTCCTTGAGATCGACGATATCAATTACATATACAAGATCAGGGGTACCCTTGTTAACCCGAGTCATTTCTCGGGATATGACGTCAGGGCGATCATCTTCTACGATGAGGTCAAAGAGCACGACCTTCTGAATGCCGACGATTACACCATGCTTTACGAGGACGGGGATTTTATCAACCCGTTCCGTTCGTTCGCAAAGACTGTCGTGTTAAGGGAATTCAAGCCGTTCGCGAGTTTCTCTGAGATCTTCGAGCTGTACGTCCCGCCGGCACCGCAGAAATTCCACATAGACTTTGCAATCGATGCAAGCTGGCCGGATAACTGCGAGGAGCCGTACGACCTTGAAACCTTCGGTTACGAGGGTTCAATCTACCCGGACGATCCCGATCTCGATGGTATCGACCAGGGTGAGGGAATCGTTTACGTTGAAGCATTCGACTGGCAGGGGAACGTATCGATCGTATCGTGTGATACGACGCCCATAACGGGTGGCGTAACCGAGCTTTATTACAATCCGGTCAACGAGCGTTATGAGGGTACTATTACAGACGCATTGGATGCCCCCCCGGGAGATTACGTCTGCCTGCTCGCAGCTTATTCCGAGGACGATCTGACTCTCGGGTTATTTAACTACATCACTGTTATTGTTGATGATACACCACCGCCGGCGGTACAGACCATCTGGGGTCATGTTGGAGATTCATTTTTCCTCGATGACCTAAATGGCTCAACTATTAGCGTGGTCAACCAGGACCCGCTGGGGTATGTGCCGGAGCTGGGTGTGGTTGTCGATGGCATGTACTCTATTAATGTCACTACCGGGCTGTTCAACATGAGCATTGCCGCGGTAGACGGGATTCATATGTCCCATGTGTACTGGGACATTGCGGTGACGACGGATGAAGATGTACGTATCGATGCGGGCTTATTCTGGCCAAACCAACCCGACCCGTATGATCCATTTGGTGATTACGTGAATTACGGCGCGGTTACATCGTTCTCAGGAAGAATTGTAGATTCGATGGGATTCCCGGTTGTAGGAGCGACTATTGAGCTTTCATCTCCGGATTCCTGGGGTATGACATTCGAGAACCAGTATTTTGTCCAGGCGGAAGTAACCGATGACGGTGGATATTTCTCGATGCTTAACGTGCCTGTTGAAGCGATGTTCGGGTCACTCATCAATACCTTTGAGATGGTGATACGTGCTGAAGGATACGAGGTTTACAATGTAGGGTACATTCCAGCGACCTCGGAACAGACATGGTACGAGGTGATCCAGCTGACTGAAAAACCGCTCGAACTGCCTGTCTGGGAGGAGGACTTTGAATTGGACACCGGATGGATGTTCAGCGGGTACTATCACAGGCAGCTGTACGATCCGGGTATAAAAAATATCTCATTCAATCCCTCCTACTCCTTCCTTGTTATTCCGCCGGATGAAGGCGACCTTGAAGGATCGCTGCCACCGCCAGTAAATGGTGAATACTACCTCTGGTATGGAGTGGAAGCGGACGGCAATTTCCTCGGAACATGGGATCCTGGCCAGGGACCGTACACGGGTGGTATCTCGATGATGGCGCATTCCGGCGCAGCTACGAGTCCGGAAATCGACCTGATGCCGTACGCGACCGCACGCATCGAGTTCGACATGTGTTACGACATTGAGAGCAACATCCCGTCCGGGTTCGAGGAGCAGCGTCTCTGGATCGATATTGGCGGCATGGACAACCTGATCAAGTTCTTTAACACGTTCGTCGATCCGGGTCCGATCCCGTACCCGGTGTCGATGCGTGGTTACTTCCGTACGCCGATCTGGTGTCACTACGAATTCGACCTTACGCCGTACGTGGGCAACATTATACGTCTTGATTTAACTTTATCGACGGATGACAGCCTGTACAACGGTGCGAGGGGACAATTTATCGATAACATCAAGATCTACGCGCAGTAGGATCGAAAGATAAAGAGTAACTCAAGGACGGCTGTAAGGGCCGTCCTTTTTACTGTGCCGATGTATCGCAGGCGCTCAGTGTTGCACGTTTGCTGTGACGTTGTTATATTGGTCGTTCTCAAATGAAGATTCTGATTACAAACGACGATGGCATCAATGCGCCGGGGATTGTTGCACTTGCTGAAGCTATGCGTGACGCGGGCGATGTGGTTGTCTGTGCACCGGACTCGCAGCAGTCGGCAGTCAGCCACTCTATCACGCTTCATAAACCCCTTCGATGCAAGGATGTGCCGAATTTTCCGGTTGAGGGTGTCCGTGCGTTCTCGACTAACGGAACACCGACCGATGCTGTGCTGCTTGGCATTCATGCTGTTTTCAAGGAGAAGCCGGATGTTGTTATTTCCGGTATAAACGGCGGGCCGAATCTCGGGGCGGATGTGACGTACTCCGGGACCGTAGCAGGTGCGATGGAGGGAGTCATCGCGATGGTTCCGTCTATTGCCGTCAGCATGGGGGCGTTCGAGAACCTGAGGTATAAGGATTGCGCGTCGTTCACAAGGACGCTCTGCGAGATCGTTTTCAAGTGTGACTTTCCGAAGGACATCCTTCTGAATGTAAATTATCCGAATGTCGCACCGGAGGAGATCAAAGGCGTTGCGATTACGAGGCTTGGACAGCGATGGTACGACGATGTGGTGCATGAGAGGGTCGATCCGAGGGGTCGTAAGTACTACTGGATCACCGGGAAGAAGGTGCTTTACGGTCCGAAGGAGGGCACCGACGCGTTCGAGCTGGAGAGAGGATACATATCGGTGACTCCACTCACACTGGACTTGACGCACGATCCGGTGATTAAGAAACTGGGGGACATTCTCGCAAACCCGTCGGAATTCACGGAAAGCAAGTGTGAATTCCCGTTTGACGTGGTCAGGAATCCCGGTTGAATCAGCAATTCATGTATGTATACTGTATTTCCCCGCTGTTGACAGGACCCCGGCGGGTTTGTTGTTCTTAAATGGAAGGTTAAACCCATGGCAAAGAAGAGAGACAGGCTGTCAAAGAAACCAATCACGGTGGATATGGACAACTATCCGCTGCCGGAGGCCGGAGAACCGAAAACTTTGAAAGCATCCGGGTGCAGGTGGCGTGTGGATCACACTAAACTCGGGTTCAAGACCACCGCCGAGGTAAAACCGCTCAAGACAATTGTCGGCCAGCCAAGGGCAAGCGCTGCCCTGAAGCTAGGAGCCCAGATTCGAGGCAAGGGTTACAACATATTCGTTACCGGTCTTTCAGCCACGGGTCGATCCGCCGCGGTTAAGCAAATTTTTGAGGGTATGAAGCTGAAGGTCGGGCCGGGAACCGACCACTGCTACGTTTATAACTTCGTTAATCCCGACAGCCCGCGTCTCATCACAATGCCAAGGGGAAAGGGACGGAAGTTCAAGGAGGAGATGTCCAAGCTGATGGACAGCCTCAAAAGGACGATCCCACATTCGCTTGAAGATGAGACTGTCCTCCAGATGAAACGTGAACTCGCTGAAAAGTACGCTAACAAGGAGGCAGGACTTTTCAAGAAGCTCGAGGCCAAGGTTTCAAAGGCTGGTTTCGCACTGGTGCAGGTCCAGATGGGACCATACACCCGGCCGGACGTCTTTCCCGTGATCGATGGGAATCCCGTTCCGCCCAACCAGGTTGGTAAGCTGGTTGAGGAAGGGAAGTTTCCGAAGGACAAGATCGAGGAGCTTTACCAGAAATACCAGGGTTACAAGGCCGATCTCCGGGCCGTTCTGAAGCGGGTTCGTGCGCTGACACGCGAGATGATCGATAAAACCGAGTCCATCGAGAGGGAAATTCTCGAGGAAATTCTCAAGGACTACTGTCAGGATCTTGCCGATGATTTCAATCACGATCCTGTCGAGAAATATCTCTGCGAGATCAGGGAATACATCCTCAAGAACCCGGATATTTTCAACTCGGATGAATCTGAACAGCAGCAGGCTCAAGCGATGCCGATCCCGATGCCTGTACCAGTGGATGAGGGCAAGTTTATCGATCCTTTCCAGCTGTTCCAGGTAAACGTTGTGCATGACGCGGCACAGGAAGTTGAGTCACCGATCATTGTCGAGCACCATCCGAACTACCATAACCTTTTCGGGACGATCGAACGCGAATGGCGTCCCGGAGGATACTGGACGAGTGATTTCACGAAAATTCGCGGGGGAAGCCTTCTCGCTGCAGACGGCGGGTATCTTGTCCTTAATGCTATGGATGTGCTTCAGGAGACGCTGTCGTGTCGGACCCTGATGAGAACGTTAAAAACCGGCAAGCTCCAGATCCAGGGAATAGATACACTGCTGTCCGTGGCACCTGCCTCGATCAAGCCAGAGCCGATCGACATCGATGTAACAGTTATCCTGATCGGGGACAATGAGCTCTATCATCTCCTGTCATATTACGAGGAAGATTTCCATCGCGTGTTCAAGGTCCGCGCGGATTTCGATCGGCTCATGCCTCGCAATAAGAAGCAGATCAATTATTACTCGATGCTGGCGAGTAAGATGAACAGCAAAGAGGGTACACTGCATCTGAAAGCGAAGGCCGTGGGACGTCTTGCGGAGCACGGCGCAAAGCTGGGTGGTCATGGCGACAAGATGACCGCAAGGCTCGGTGAGATCGCAGACATCATCAGGGAAGCCAGTCACCATGCGAAGTCACTCAACAAAAAACTTGTCGACGCTGATCACATTGAGCTTGCACTGAAGGAGATGGAGTACCGTCAGGATCTTGTCCGTGAGCGTATCGATGAAGCGTTCGAGGAAGACATCCTGATGGTTGACACCGAGGGTGAAGCGATCGGGCAGATCAACGGTCTTGCCGTTCACGGTATCGGAGCGTTCGCATTCGGTCGCCCGCAGCGCATAACGTGCGAGGTATCGATGGGCGACGCGGGGGTTGTGAATATCGAGCGTGAGGCAAAACTCTCCGGTAAAATCCATGACAAGGGTGTTCTGATACTCGAGGGCTACCTGAGGCACATGTACGGGATGGAGGGTCCGATCGGGCTTTCGGCAAGCCTCTGTTTCGAGCAGTCCTACTCGCACATTGATGGTGATTCAGCGTCGATGGCGGAAGCGGTGATACTGCTGAGCGAACTTTCAAATCTCCCGGTGAGGCAGGACCTCGCTGTTACGGGCAGCATCAACCAGAAAGGTGAAGTGCAGCCAATCGGCGGGGTAAATTACAAAATCGAAGGTTTCTTCCGTGTATGCGAGAATCGCGGGCTGACCGGTACGCAGGGAGTGGTGATACCCAGGTCAAACGTGAAGG
>JAUWTM010000037.1 GCA_030614715.1 Planctomycetota bacterium | reverse complement strand
TCCGGTTGCGTCCTCAAGACACCACCAGCCCTGAACTGTGAACTGCGGCTCGATCGGTGGAGTGTAACCGTATGCGAATGGTATCGGCGGGGTCCAGGCTCCGTCGAGAAGAATTTCAGGGCAATTGATCAGGGCTGCAGGATCGGGGGGATACATGGCCGTTACGAAACCGAAGTTCGCACCGCCACCTGCGGGAAGCGATTGGTAGGCGTTCCAGTCGACCATGCCCGATTCTTCATCAATGGGGATATTGACCACATCCGTTTCGGTTTCGGCTTCCACTTCAACACGGCCGTCGGATGAGTCGATCTCCTCCTGTCCCCATACGGGTACAACCAGGAGCAGGATTATTAAGATTGCATAGTAAAATCGAGGATGCATAGTAACAACCATCGAGGGGATCACCCCTCGCTGTGGTGGGAAATGCTACCATATGGGCCATGCCCTGCGCAACATAGAGCTATAATCTCATTTCCAGACTGTTTCAGACAGAAATTAAAAACCCCCGGGGATTAGCCGGGGGTATTGTTTGCTGTAATTTTAATACCTTAGTGTGTTGGCTGGATCCAGATTCCGGTCCAGTCAATGTAGAAGTTACTGGGATCGCAGCCGTCGAAACCGTTCTCAAAGATTCCAACCCGCCGGGAGTCGCCCCAGATCGGTGCGATCTGCGGAATATTGAACTGTGCCAGTCCTGGATTCTCGCTTCCGCATCCCTCGCCGAAGAAGATTTCCAGCGTGTAATCCTCGCATCCAGTGTCCTTCAGGAACCCGAAGTATGAGTTATCGAGGCCAGCTGCCAGCGCAGGATTCATGTAACTCAGCAGGTAAGCGTCCTGACCGAGTCCCGGTGGTGTCGGGAAGGCGACCGGTTCGCTCCATACTGAGGAAGCAGATGCGCTGCCGTAGCTTTCGAGCCTCAGGTAGTCGTTGACATCGTCGTAGTTCCAGGCGTAACCGCCGATACCCGGAATACAGCCGTTCTCAGTCCACATTTCGCCCGGGCTTGAGAACTGCGTCAGCCAGACAAGCTCCCACATGTCGAGTGAGCCGGTCCAGAGTGTTGTGGTGAAGTTAGTGCCGTCGTAGGAACCGAAGTGAATGAACAGACTTGCCGGAGCGAGTGATGTAAACGCACTCAGGTCGATCTCGAATGTGCTTCCGCCAACCGGACCGTTCCATGACGGGTCTCCGAAGGATTCCGGAACTGGTGTTGTCGTGACCGCCCAGTAGTTGAACAGTGTTTCCTCGTCGCAGTCGTTCACATCGAACGTGAAGTTCAGGCTGTTCACAAGTGGCAGTCCCGGCAGTGGAGGTGTCGTACCGTCTGTTGTGAACGGTCCAATGCCCTCGTCGCACGTGAAACTGTTGATTGTCGGTGCGGTATTGATCTTGTTTATGATCAGTGGCGGGCTGATTGATTCCGCCAGTCCATCGGACGCCTTCTGGTAAAGGAAATACTGCCCGAACGGAAGGGTTGACCAGTCGATACTGAACTCATCACCAATAATCGGTGCCCATGAGCCGGTCGGCGGCTCATCGATGTCGTTCAATGCCCAGAACTGCTCGAGTATCGTGCCATCACAGTCGAATGCGGGAGGCGCGATGTAGATCTGCTCCAGGAAGAGGCATGTGATTATCGTGCTGCCCTGCGGAGGTTCAGGAATCTCAGGCGGTGTGTTGTTGTAGACGACATGGAACGGAACCGGATCGTATTCGGTTGTAACACCGTCGCTGACTCTCTGGAACAGGTAGACATCGCCGGGCTGAATGTCAGGATGTGAGTAATTGACCGAGAATTGTGAGCCGAGTATCGAGAGCCAGCCGTCGATCGGGTAAACCGGCTCGGTGTTCATGGCCCACTCACGCGTGAGTATCTGACCCTGGTCGCAGTCGTAAACCTCACCGCCGTTGTAGAGCGCGAAGATGTCCGTACAGGTCGTCGGGGTCGGACCTGATATACCGCCAAGGAATTCAGGCACGTAGTTCTGGAAGGTCACGATCAGAGGTGAGCTGTACGTTGTATGGTCACCATCATCCGCTCTCTGGATCAGCTGATAATCAGCGCCTGCAGGGAACTGTGTCCAGTCGATGAAGATCGGGTTGGAATGGATTTCCTGCCACAGGTTCATCGGTGTGCCCAGCATGTCCTGGACCTGCCAGTCCCGAACCATCGGGGTGTCAGGACAGGCAGCGGTAACAGTATCGCCCATGTCGTAACTCTCGTTGTCGGATGAGCAGTCGACGGTTGTTGCGCCTATCGGCGTCGCCGGATCTCCGAGAGCTCCCGGATGGACTGTTATGACGAGGGGTGGTGAGATCTCTTCCTGCAGATCTAGCCTCGCACGCTGGTAAAGGTACACTGTGCCGAACCCGAGGTCAGCAGGATCAACGTCGAACGTGGTCCCGGGAAATTCAACCCAGCCGATCGGCGGGGGAGTCGGGAACTGGTTGATCGCCCAGTCGCGTGTGATCTCCACGTCGGGACAACCGGCCATGTAATCATCTGCATCGTAGATTTCGATCGGACCATCGCAGTCCACATCCGCTGCACCTGTGGGTGCAGGCGGTGGAATGAGGTTCGGGGGACCTACAGTGATCACAAGGGAAGAGCTGTACGCGTATGCGTAACCGTCCCAGACACGCTGGAACATATAGTATGTATCCTGGTCGTACAATGACCAGTCTATTGCCCACGTGCTGCCTGCAAATTCTGTCCAGCCGACAGCGGGTTGAATATTGATGTCGTTGATGGCATAGCTCCTCGTCAGAGCCTGCCATGTATCGCAGTCATTGACGGCGTGTCCATCATAGATTTCATTATCGTTGGCACAGCTTACGTTCGTCTGTCCGGTGGGAGCACCGGGTGCGTCTGGAGCCGTGTTGTGATAAATAACCTCAAGTGAGTCACTGACTGCGCTGAGATCGCCGTCTGATACTCTCTGGAAGAGGTAGTACGGCTGCTCGGCTGTTACGCCGATGTAATCGACAACAAGCAGGTCGCCCAGATCGCTGATCCACTCCCCGCCGGCAGGTGTGATGGGATCTGTTGATATGTAATGTTCACGCGTGTGAACGTCGGTCGGATCGCAATCAGTGATAAGTCCGCCCTGGTAAAATGTCGGATTTGTGGAGCAGTCGACTTCTGTCGGTCCGTCAGGAATATCAGGCTTGTTCGGGGCGGTGTTATGTCGAACGATATGCAATGGATCGCCGATTGTCTCATCGAAGCCATCGTTGGCGCTCAGGAAGAGCCAGTAGTCGTCCGAAGGCATGTTCTGGAAATCTATCTGGAAACTGCCTTCATCGTACGGGGTCCAGAATCCGCCGAACTGCTCGTCAGCCGATAACGACAGGTAGTACATGGTGAACAGCAAAGTGCCTGGGTCGCAGTCGAACAGCGATGTTTCCGTGTACACAACCTCGGTGGATGAACAATCCACGTCGGTCGGACCAGAGGGAGCACCAATTTCCGGTGGTGCGTTGTCCTTGAGGATCGCAAGCGACAGGCTTATCGCTTCCAGCACACCGTCCGAAGCCTTCTGGAACACATACCAGCTTTGACTTGACATGGATGACCAGTCAATGATGAAACTGTCTCCCGTGAATTCGATCCAGTCACCCAACGGGATATCGGGATTGTCCCCGATCATGTAAGACCTTGTGATTATTGAGCCTGCATCGCAGTCAGTTACAACTCCCGCATCGTAAAGCGCTGCGTCGTCGTAACAGCTCACAGTTTCAGGTCCTGAGACTACCGGGGGTACGTCCGGAGGTGAGTTGATTTTGTTTACAGATAGCGGATCGGAGTACGACCAGTCGAATCCGTTGTCCGAAGCCCTCTGGAAAAGGTAACCGGAACCGTTCGGAACTGACGAGAAATCGACTTCGAAGGTTTCTCCGCTGAATGCGGTCCATCCGGAAGTCGGGGGAAGGAGATCGATACCGATCGCCCATTCGCGACTGACAGTGTCTCCTTCGCAGTCGGTTACTTCACCGGCGTCGTATTCCGCGTTTGTATCTACACAGGAGACAAAAACCGGACCGTTGGGTACTTCGGGCATGTCCGGAGGAGTGTTCCCGCGTATAACCTCAAGTGGGTCGCTGACAGACCAGCTGGCACCGGAACCTACTCGCTGCCATGCGTAATAGGTTCCCATCGGGTAGTTGCCCCAGTCGACTATGAACTGGTCGTTCACAGCGCTTACCCAGCCGCCTGTGGGCGGTGTAGGGCTTGAAGTAATTGTCCATTCTCTTTCGTTTGTACCGCCATCGCAGTCCTCTCCACCGGTGAGCGCATAAATCTCACTGTCGTTGGAACAGTTTACGTCTGTCGCGCCGATAGGTGGTTGCACATCCGACGGAGGTGTGTCAATACGTTCTACATTGTAGAAATTGCCTTTCACAGGGAATGCAATCTGATCCCAGGCCTCCGCTACGATCCACCATGTACCAATCTCGGTTCCGTTCCAGCTGTAGGTGATCGTATTGTCGAGAGACCAGGGTGACCAGCCGGGATCTTCCGGATCAATCTCCGAGGGTGGTGTACCGTAGCCCCTGATCCAGCGGTAAGAGATTTCAGCGCCGGGATCGCAACTCTCTGCTGTTATTGTGTATAGCGCGTCCTCGTTTGTGCAGAAGACGTTGTTAGTATCCTCTTCATCTGCCGTGATGTCATGTACAAGAAGGCCTGTTGACATCTTCTCGATTGAAATGAACGACTCGTTCATAAATTCGCCGTCGGTGACGTTGAAGTAAAGCTGGTACATCCCCGCCGGGAAGTTGAAATCGTCGGACCAGTCGATTATCGCGGTGTTTTCTTCAGTCGGTGGATTGAGATAAAACGGTGGTTCACCCTCGAAAACGACTATCCACTGGTACATCAGCGTGTCACCCGGGTTCGGATCGCTTGCGATACAGGTGTAGAGAGTGTCAGTGTCCCAGCAGCTTACCTCCAGGGGTCCCTGGATCTCATCAATTACCGGAGGCTGGTTTTCCCCGGGACCTTCTGGAAGTACATCGACCGAGAGCATCGTGAATGACGCAAGCCTGGCGCCCATCGGGTAGGTACCGGGACCTCCAGGGTTGTAGTCATTCGGATCCTCGCTGTATACGGCAAGGATCAGCCTGTGCGCACCTGACGCTGAGGGAGTCGCGCCCTCGATCAGAAGGCTTAATGTAGTTGAGTTAACGCCTGACGAAACTTCCGATACTCCCGTCGCCCCGGCATCCATGTTAATGCCAGGCGAGGGAAGGAGTCCGTCCGGGCTGCTGAGACCGAATGAGTTAATTTCGGCCCATGCACCGGTGCCGCCCAGTATCGCCATACCCTGCCAGTCGTAAACTGTCACGTTGATGATCAGGTCTCCACCGGTCTCGTGAGTGTTTTCATCGAAGTAAAGCGTGCTGCCTGTAGCGTTAGCGACGACGCAGACCGCCTCAGCAGCATTGGCCTCTGGTGGGAAGTCAGATATTACAGGCTCCGGGATCGGATCTCCGTTACCATCCTTGGCCGCAACCCAGTGCGAGATGATTCCGTACTGGAACTTAACGACCGGGAATCCTCCGACCATCGGGAACTGGATCTGGTACTCACGTGCGTTTGACGTTCCCGGAAGGAATGCTCCCCTGAGATCCTGGAAAGCAGTAGTGTCAAGGTAGTCCCTCAAGGGAACTGTCGCATCCAGGCCGTCAGCGAAGTACTTGTAGCCGTTGACTGTTGCGGTCCAGTCGATTCCCGGCGTCCCGAGCATACCCTCGGTGTATCCGAATAGGCCCGAGTCAGTAAACTCAAGTGGATTCATCCAGCGTGTGAAACCGTCTGGATTTATCAGGTGGAGGTCGTCCGGACCCGCGAACAGGCAGTCAGTATCCTCGTCGAACAGGATGGTTCCGTTACCGATCAGGACGCCCATGGTGTCGAAACCAACCAGCTTAGGGTTGTCGATCGGGTGCGTGATCTCAACGTTGAGGGTCAATATACCGTCCGACATTAACTGGGTGGCATCCTTGATAGATACACCGAGGTTTGACGGGTTTCCTGCCGGGGGCTGCAGGAACTGGTTTATATTCAATGTGAACTGGGCACCACGGACAGGCATTATTTCGAATTCCCCGGTGTTCCAGTCGTACACAAAGTCGTAAATGCCCCAGATAGATGTACCGTTATCCGACGGGTTGTCGCCCTGTGCTGACAGATCGGGCACGGTACCCGGATCGGTGCCGGACGTAAGTCCGGGACCGGGGTCACCTCCCGGGGACGGGGCAATCGGGCTGCCTCCACCTCCGGAACATGAGATCGCAACAAGCATGACCAAGCAGAATAGCCCGGCAGTCCAAAGACGGGTGTAAGAAACCATCATGAGATCCTTCCACGGGCCCCGAAGGGACCTGCGTTTATGGGGTTCGTTATCATTATAGTATTACATGCAACAGTAAAGCAACCGGGTGCTCCCGACTGTTGCTCCTGTATCCTATTTCGGCAGTTTTTGAGAAAAAAACCTCATTTTTCCCTTTTTCGATGTCAGCAAACGGCATTCCCAACCGTTATATGGTTGGATACGGCCATCACGTTTACTGGCCTGGTGGTGGAACACCGGGAGGAGGTAAGCCGTGAGCGTACCGTATCCGGGGTGTCCCGGGTATCCGGCACCGCCCGGGGCGCCTTCACTCTATTTTGTCCACCACTTTAATTGGATGCGAGTTACAAGGATTTCGTTAAAGATACCACATATATTATAAAGAAAACATGATTTTTGGCAAAGTCCCTAGCCAGAAAAAAAACACCCCTGCGGTTGATAGCAGGGGCATAATATCTTAGTCAGACCTAAAGGAATTAATTCGAATCACCATAGGCAGCTGTTATAAATGTCGGAGGTGGTTCCATTTCAATCCGGTTAGCCCACGCCGCCCAGTACATGTCGTTATTGTTGGTCATAATGGCGGTTGAGACACCCGGATTCTGGAACGGGATATCACTAAGATTGTAATTGCCCATGATCCATTGACCAATTGTGTCAACAGGCTGGTCGGTGTCAGTATCCCATTCATCCAGCCTGACATTGGCATACCTTGGATGCCACCAATCCTGTAGCAGGCCATCATTGCGTTGCGCCATGTAAGTGACGCTTGCCCAGATAGTATCCCCAATCTCACGTCTGACAGCAATCGAAGAATACATGCTGTCATCCGTAAGAACCTCCCCATCGATGATTGGGAAATGATCATCCAGATCGGTTAATTGACCGAAGAAATTGACAATAAATACCCCCGTTATAAAACCGAATCCGTCGACTCCGGTTACTTGAGTATAGGTGCATGTGGCGAAATCCGTATCATTGGCATAAGGTGCGATGTCAATACTGCTTAAGCCTGCGTCCTGCCACTGATTAAGGTTATTCCGTAACGAAAAGCTTGCGAACCTGTTGCCATCACCAAGACCGGCATCCCAACCGTTTGCACAAATGTGATATCCGTTGTGATCATTGTGATACTGGGACGTGTAAGTTAAAGCGACCATATTGTACGTTGCACCACCTTGACCATATAAATCAACGTATATATCACCGACATCAACTGATGGATCGTAGCCGTTGTGATCCACGCTCTGAGCGTAAAACTCATTGGGAAAGATCTGATTTGTCTCCCGGATGTAGTGCCTGTACTTAATGTAGGAATCATTCTCGTTGTTTTGAAACTCTGAAAATACCATGAAAACGTCACCGTTCAGGTAGTTATACGCGATATCGGGATTGTGTTCGGGATCGCCCGCTTCGCTGCTGCCTTCGAAAGTATAATCGAACCGTTCGGTAGGCTCCTTTGTCCACCATTCATCGAAATCTGTCTGCCATCCAATTTCACCCCATCTTCTTCAATGGAGTGCAGTGACTCCAATCTGCCAAACGGAATTGCCAATTGTTGAATTTCTATATGAATAACAAACAATAACTTCAATCGCAGGATCCTGCCAGATCGGATCGATATAGTCGTATCCAGCGGGTACATAGATTGCAGCAACAGCAGGCGCCCTGTACTCGAATTGATCGTTCCAGGCAAACTCATCGACTTCCCTGTCAGCAACCCATATCGGATCACTGCCTGCGCTCGGATTTGCTGGCGTGGATGCATCCAGCCATCTCAAAACAGGTTTGAACAAATCGTTTCCATTCGCTTGATTATCCCTGTTGAGTGTTACGGCCACACAACCGTGTCCCTGGCTGGTTTCGTTGCCAGTTCCAAGCACTGCAAGCTGGCCGAGATCGATGTCATGGTAGAAAGGCTGAAGGTCCTCTATGAACTCTGTACCGCTTGTACCGGGTCCGAAAATTTCTATTGAGGGTGCAAAAATTTGTGTCGCGCGTGAAATATCCGAAGTAACCGGATCCCCTCCTTTACCAGAGCAGCTTATACATAAAATTAGTGATAATGATGTAATCAGGAAAATGTTGCGTCCCATCTTATTCCTCCTAAGGGGATGGATTTCAATCCAGATCAATTGTGTACTCAAAGACGTCGTAAGCTACAATGTCATAAACAAAGTAACGAAATAAAAGTGCAACTCCCCTGTACGTTCCGTCGTTCTCATGGAATCCTGTTAATGTATGACCCCCTGATAGAAGACATTTAACAGGTGGTAGAGCGGCACAATCGCAAAAATCCAGACCTGCGTCTCCGGTCTCGATGGGATCAGGATCCGGGTGGAATGTTAAGTGTGTATGAGTCGGTTGATCTCCATACCATTTTGCGTACTCGATCCGCAGGTCCGAACAATCCATTACCCACCCGCAGCACGGTTCAACCACGATCGGCTCATCGTTGTTCCAGATGTACCGAAAATAATAGGGCTCTTCCTGGTTTGCCGTTATGGGAAAATCGTTTGCGGGATCGGTTACCGGTGTCACATCGGGCGGTGCCCAGCACGCATCGATTGCATACCCTGCAGCCACAGGTCCCGGCGGCAGATAGATCGTGTAGATCCTGTTCTCCTGACCGTCAACGCGGAACATGTGACGTTCCTCATCCGTGTAGAAATTCCGGTATGCGTTGATGTTCGCGGTTGGAGAACCGTTCGAGTACTTACCCGGCCAGTAGTTGAAAATGGGCAGGCTCGAACCTGAATCCCACCACGGGGTCCACAGGACCGAATAACCGTCCTGATTCAGCACTTCCGGATCTCCTGTTTGAGCCCAGCTAACCCTGAAATATGCTGGATTACCAAGTGATCCATATGGGTAAAGATGAACCGAACTGAACTCCAGCTCATGCGATCCGTCGAACATGATGATTCCCTTCACGTCGAATCCCGTGTACTCGGGATTGTCCGGGAACGGATGCGTGATCTGCACCGTCAGGTCGATCGTATCGTCTCCGTTGTTCTTGATGTTGATGATCTCGAGGCAGTCGGAGCAGTAACTCTCGAGAAATTTCGTCGCGTTCAGGTGAAAGCGTCCCGTACGTTTCGGGATCACGTCGACTTCCGTGTGATCCGCGCTGAAAAGAAGGTCCCACTCACCCCACAGCATGTGAGGGTCGTAGCGTTCCGACGCGTTTCGGCCATTAGTCACCGTCGCGTTTGTTTCTGCACCATTGTTTGCAGATGGAGCGGTTGGATTGCCCGGCGATCCGGCGCAGCCTGTTACCAGCACCGTCATGACCGCAAGGATGAAGATTGATCTCATCAGATTGCTCCTTTTGCACTTGTTCCCACGTACTAATTATACATTCACTTGCTCGAATAACATACATACCGGCACCGCGTAGTTGGGTGGATACGTCAGACATTGATTATTCTATATTTAGATGCTCTGGACCCCCAGCTGGACCGACCGATTTCCCTGTTCACGATCCGGTATTCGTATATTACAATCAAACATGCATACGCACAAGCAGATAAGTCAAAATATCAAAAAAAAAACATGCGAAAATTCTCCGAATTTGTAAGCACAGATTGCCTTTCCCCCTTTACGATTTGATTGGAGTAAAAGGATCAGTTCGGCATTGAGTGCGGTGTGAATACACTGATCATGTATGGTGCTGAATTGCCATGCAGAACGACGATCTCTCCCGACCAGTCGCTGCCCTCAATTCTCAAAGGAGTACCTGAAATCGACGTTGAATCGCCGAAACCGCCTTCCGAAGTCGTGTCATCACCATCGACAGACCACATTTTAATCCTGGGTGCCCCGGTTGAGAGCTCATCCAGCACGAAATAGTTGTTGGAATCGTCACGGGTAATGTCCAGACCGTTATTCCAGCCGTCATCGTTATCAGTCTGTGTCCCGACACCGAAATATGCGTTGGAGTAGCTTTGATCGTATGGAAAACCGGAGTTGCTCAGCTCCCAGCGGGCCGCATAATTCTCCCCAGGTTCGTTTTCAAGATACCAGAGGAAATTCCCCGTTGCGTCAGACTCGACCGCTACGACCCAGTCCCAGTAAAGCTGGTTGATACCGTTCGTTACCGTCGGCCAGTAATAATGCCATGTGTGACCGTAGAACCAGTCACCGTCGGGGTAACGGATAGCGAAAAGGCCGTTATTACCACTTACCGGCCATCCGAGGATATTGCCGAGGTCGTCCTCGTAATCGCCTGCGGTCATCGTGAATACCTCGATACTTGGAGTTCCCGTTCCTCCCTGGCTGAGCGGGTAAAGCATAAGACCATTCGGGTCAAGGATCTCAGTCAGAGGTTGCCCGGATGCGTAATTTCCGGTCGTTATTGTATGTTGATTGGGACTTACATCGATTGCCCAGTTGCTTACCGTCGCGAACCACGAGTTGAAGAAATGACTCGACGACTGGTACCAGCTTGAGCGTGAAATTTTCCAGACCTGCTCAACTGCCCCGTCGGTGTAAAGAACCTCTATGTCCCCATTAACGTGATCGATTGCCAAATCAGTGGGGGTGAAAGACGGGTGCAGGGGTATATTTTTTGACTGGTGAGTGATGACCTCCACTACAACACTGCACTCGGTGACTCCACCGATGCCATCTGAAACCCTTACCCAGACATCGCCGTTATGATCGGCAGTGTAGTAATGGGTCGGGGTATCGGGATCACCCTCGTAATCATCACCGTATACGCTGTCATCGTTGAAGTCCCACTCAAACGTGAGATCGTCGCCATCCGGGTCGTACGACCCGCTCGCGTTGAAATCAACCGGTGTGCCGTCGTCCCAGTACTCTGCAGGCATTGTTGATACAACCTGCAGGTCGCATACGGGGGGCTGGTTCGTCGGTAAGTCCGATACATCGAGATCGTATCTGAAAAATGCTGTAAGGGTGTCGTTTTCAGCCTGGTTCGGAACGCCAAGGTCGTTAGAGTAGTCGTATCCGGTATACTCGACAAGAATCCAGTACTCGTTTCCTTCGGTACCGGTAACATTGTCAGCCGCGAGTTCCACATGGAACGTCGAGTAATGCTCGCTGCCATCGATCGGTGTCATCTCGGATTCGTCGAACCCATGCGGGCCGCTCAGTACTGTTGATTCAAGTGTTATTTCGTAGTCGGTCATTACACCGCCTGAAAGCTGGTGCTCGTTCCAGTCGAAAATGCTGAGGTCCAGGGAGATCATGCCCCCGTTGCTGCCTGGATCGACATAAAACACATTGCTATTGTCAGCGACATTGCACGCGACAGCCTCGATTGCATTCGACGGATGAAATTCCGAATCAGTGCCTTCCCAGTTCGCTGTAACTGCGTAACCATATACTACATCGGTAGAGTTCGGGAACCTGAGATAGTAATTCCTCCGATTAGTCGCACCCGACGAAAAAACTCCTTTTTGATCTCCGTTTGCATTAAGCCATGCGAACAGGTCTTCATTTGTGCCTAGTGAATCCGCGAAATATTTATAAGGACTGATCGTTGCCGAACCTGCGAATCCAGCCGTAGCAAGGTTTCCCTGCGTGTAGCTGAGTAGTGGAACACCGCCGTTGAATTCCGTACGGTTGAACCAGCGGGTGTAACCGTCGGGAGCACCATTACCGCCGTTCGGGTCAGCAAGCATGAACTGATCGGTTCCCGGCACGGGATAATCGACATCAACTGATGCCAGTGACGCTGATCCGTCGCCCATGAACGCGCCGCGTACATCGTATCCGTTGTACTGCGGCATGCCCGGGAACGGGTGTGTCAGACCCACATCGATGTCGATATCGATGTAGTCAGTGCCTGTGACGATTTCATTTATCAGAAATGACATCGCAAACGGGCTTCCATTGAGAAAATTGGTCACGTTGGCGGTGAACATCCCCGATCTGTCGATTACAGCCTCCACGGTTTCCGTCTCGACATCGACATATACTGTGTAGTAACCCCATAGATGTGTCTGCATCCCGGATGCGCTGTTCCCTTGTGTCAGGTTTACATTTTCGTCCGGAAGGACGGGATTACCAGCCGAATTCGAGCAACCCATCGCGACAAGCATGACCAGAATCGTCACCGTTATGGTAAGCACAGTCTTGTTCATTTCTAAGATCCTTTAGATTTCAATTTACTCTACGGCTCTTCTACGTCGAAGAAAATACTGATCATCCAGCCGTCGGTTGGGTTCCCGTGAAGTACGAACATGTATGCTCCGAACCATTCAACCTCCAGATCAGAACCCTCGATACGCTGCGGGTCACTGGAAATCGACGTTGCGTCGCCGAAACCGCCCTCCGACGTTGTTGAATTTACATCGACGGACCACATTTTGATCCTGCCGACATCGGTTGAAAGGTTGTCCAGCACAAACACGTTGTCATCGACGTCCCTGCAGATATCAAGGCCCTGATTCCAGCCATTGTCGTTGTCGGTCTGCGACCCGGTACCGAAATATGCACCGTCGTAAGCGAGGGTGTTGTACGTGTTGCTGCCAATGATCGTCCATCTGGACGCGTAGTAGTCAGAATCATCTTCGAGCAGCCAGACGTCCGGCCCGGTTGCCGTGGTTTCGCTGGCGACAAGGTACGGCCAGTAAATAACAGTCGGCCCGTCGACAACACCGCCGTAGGGAATCCAGTACGATGCGAAATGCGCTCCACCGCAGTAACTCGGGGGCACAAACCATTCCAGTTCCATGTAGTGACGGTTGTTGTAATCAGCGTCACGTCCCCGGCTGTCCCCGGCGTAGTTGGAATGTGCTCCGGCGCTGGTGCCGAACGCGAATGCATCGTACAGGTTGCTGGAGCTGCCGATCCAGATTCCGCATCCCATTGCGGTACCGTCTGGATTGAAGTACGCCATGCGATTCTGGCCGAGTCCGTCAGAGACACCGCAGGTCACGATTACCTCGTTTCCGGCGATATCCATGTATTCTATGCCGATCGGAGGCTGCATCGCGTCGTCGAGGTCGGCGAACAGTGCGTCGGTATCCTCCTGGTACCAGTCATCGATTACCATTCTCCAGATCTCCCCGTCCTCGTATAGAACCAGAAGGTCGCCGTCGACAGGATCAGCAGCAATGTCGAATGCCGTCTCACCGTTTCTAAGCGGTATATTTTTGGATGTATATAGTACCGGGTCAACGTCGACGTAGCACTCCGAGTATCCACCATCCTGATCGACAACTCTCAGGTTCGCCCGACCGCTTTCAGTGTAATTGGCGGTTGGCAGGTCCGATTCTCCGTAGTAGTTGTCGTCGGGATCCTCGTCGTAGATCCAGTCGTTGTCGAAATCCCAGTGGAACTGAAGAGCTGTACCTTCGGGATCGAACGATGCCATGGCATTGAATTCCACGTAGGCACCGGTTACGTCCCAGCCTTCAAGTGAATCAGTTAATATCTGGAGATCGCAGATCGGGTTCTGATTCGTGGGAGTGGATGATACGGCAAGATCGTACCGGAAGTACGCAGACAGGGTTTCATTTTCCGCGGCATTTGGGACACCAAATTCATTGGAGTAGTCGTAGTCCGGATATTCCACAATCACCCAGTACTCGTTACCCTCCGTGCCCGAAACCTGGTCGGCGGTGATTTCCACGTGGTAGGTGGAGTATATGTCGCTGCCATCAACCGGGGTCATATCGAGTGCGACAGGATCGGCCACTGTTGATTCAAGGGTGATCGCGTAGTCGTCCATTACGCCGCCGTTGATCTCGGAGAACCAGTCGAAAATGCTGATGTCGAGTTTTATCGAGCCGCCGAGGTCCGTTGAATCGACGTAATAAACGTTGCTTTCGTCCTCCACGAGGCATCCCACTGCTTCGACAGTGTTAGCAGGATGCGTCGTGTCATCGATCCAGCTGGCGATCACGGCGTAACCGTATTCAGTACCGGTGGAGTTCGGGAATCTAAGGTAGTAATTCCTTGAATTGGTGGCACCTGAGCTGAAAACACCATTCTGATCTGTATTGCCAATGAGCCAGAACCAGAGGTCTTCATTCGCATCGAGAGAGTCAGCGAAGTATTTATACGGGCACAGCGTTGCGTCTCCTGTGAATCCCGGTGATGCAAGCGCTCCCGGTGTGTAGCTGACGAGCGGAACGCCTCCGTTGAATTCAATCCGGTTGAACCAGCGAGTGTAACCGTCGGGAATACCGTTACCCGTATCAGGATGCCCCATCATGTGCTGGTCGGGACCCGGGACCGAATGAACCAGCCCGTTTCCCGTGTCGAGGGTAGCGGAGCCATTACCCATGAACGCGCCGCGTACGTCGTATCCATGATACTGCGGCACGCCAGGGAACGGGTGTGTGAGGCCCACATCGATGTCTACATCGACGTATTCCGCCTCGACGATAATATCCTTGATGTTGAACGACATCGCGAACGGGTTCGAGTTCAGGAAAGTGGTTACGTTAGCAGTGAACATCCCAGAGCGGTCGATTACCGCTTCAACCGTTTCCTTTTCGATGTCGATGTGTACATTATAAAATCCCCAGAGATGTGTCTGGGTTGATGAAGTATCCCTGTTTACGGTCAGATCGATCTGACCGTCAGGAATGACAGGGTTACCGGATGAATTCGAGCAGCTTAACGCTGACAACAGGACAAGTGCCGCCATGGCTGCTGTGAAAACCAATCTGTTCATTATATTTATCCTTGAAATGGAATCGTAATCCTCAGGTTTGTATGATCAATGTCATATTATAACGTAAAATCGCAGGATGAGATAATGCCGGACCGAACAAAAAAACCCTCCCGTTGCCGGGAGGGTGTCGATTCAGAAATTAATGTGCTTTTTACTCTGATATCATCTCGGCCGTCTGGAAAACACTGATCCTGTACGGTGGCGAGCTTCCGTGCAGTACAACGATGATACCTTCATAATCGCTTCCTTCGATCCTGAGACCCTGGCCGTTTATGCAGTCCGTGTCACCAAGTACGTTCGTATCCCCAAAACTGCCTAGAGATTCAACGTCCACGCCGTCGAACTCGAACACCTTGACGCTGGGGTCACCGGATGAGAGCTGGTCGAGAACGAACAGCCTGTTCTCATCGTCCCTCGAGATATCCTGCGGGAACCAGAAGCCATCGTCGTTGTTGGTCTGGGACCCGGTACCGAAGTACGCGTCGGCATACGTCAGGTCCCAGGGCGGCCCGCCGTCAATTTCCCACCGTGACGCATACAGGTCGGCGTCCTCGAGTACCCAGATGTAATCATCATCACTGTCTGACTCGGCTCCGACAATGTAATCGTAGTAAATCTTGTCGTAGCCGTCGTAATAGATTTCAGGGAATGTATAGTCATGCGCGTACCCACTCAGGTATGTCGGGTCGGCATGGCGTCTTACTATATTGTGCTTGATTCCTAACTGCGTGTATCCATGGAGGAAACTGAGATCGTTGGCGAAATCTCCATTCGATCCCATGGCAATAACGTCACATGCGGTACTGTTCCACGTCAGCCAGAAGTACGTGTTCAACTGGTTGCCGGACGGGTTATAGATGAACGATGAATTGTACGAGTAATACAGGCCGCCCACCATCGTGTACTGGTTCGGAGCCATATCGATCAAGTATGGCGATGTGGCCCAGTATCCGCTGCTCGTATTGATGAACAGAGCCCCAGTCTGGTAGAAGCTTGCACGGGTGTACTTCCAGATCCTGTTGTCCGAGAACGCTACCAGCAGGTCACCGTTCGTGTGATCGATCGCTATGTCACGAGCGTCGACTCCAGGCCTCAGCAGGATATTTTTTGACTCATATACCGTGACATCGACCGCGATCGAACATATCGCTTCGCCGGTGTTGCCATCCCTGACACGCAGGGATACATCACCCACGAAATCTTCGTAGTAAAGGTGGGTCGGATTATCCTGCGGACCCAGGTAATCATCTTCATCACTTTCGTTGTATACGCCATCGCCATCGAAGTCCCAGTCGAAGACAAGCGTGTCGTTGGGATCCGGGTCGTATGTGCCTGTGGCGTCGAATGTGATCACCGCCGGCTTGAATTCGTCAGTTGGCATGGTCATGCCGTTATCGAGCTGGAGGTCGCAGACCGGTTCCTCGTTGATCGCGTAGTCGGCAACGACAAGTGGATGACGGAAAAACGCCGCGAGAGGTTCGAGGTCGCATGCGTTGTCGACTCCGAACGAGTTCCAGTATCCCAGGAGCGGGTATTCAACTATCACCCACATCTCGTTCCCATCAGTCTGCGGAATCGCATCCGACGGAATTTCAACATGGAACTGGTGCCAGTAGCTGGCACTGGCGATCGGGATCATTTCATCGGGTGTTAACTCATACACATAATCCAGGATGTCGGATTCGATGTAGATCTGGTAATTTTCAACCATACCGGTTGTCCCGACAGTGGTTTCCCAGTTCCAGAGCTTGATGTCGGCAATTATCTCTCCACCGTTGAAGTTTCCATCGATGTACCAAAGCTCGTTGTCGTCGGTCAGAATCTCTGCCGCGACTGCTTCAAAGGCGTTGGCAGGATGCACTATCTCACTTTCCCAGTCCGCTATGACTGCGTATGAATATTTAGTTCCTTTGTAGGTCGGGAATCGGAGATAGTAATTCCTGAAGTTGGTTGCGCCAGATCTGAAGACACCGCGATGACTCTGGTTCGCCTCCATGGCGGGCCAGAAGAAGTCAGAGGGACCGAGGTTGTCCATGAAATACTTGTAAGGGTTGAGCGTTGCGTTGGCGTAGTAGCCGGGTGTAGCGTAAATTCCCGGCATATAGCCGAATAATCCCGGGGTGCTGAACTGAGCACGATTGTACCATCGGGTGTACCCGTCAGGTGCGCCGAACCCGAAGGGATCGTTCGGGTCAGCCATCATGTACTGGTCGACCGTGAAGACCGGGTACCTGAGTTTCCCGAGGTAGTCCAGTTTGTCGGTAGCGTCGCCAATGAAAACACCGCGGACATCGTAGCCGTTGTACGCCGGCAGTCCCGGGAACGGATGGGTGATGCTGACGTTAATGTCGACATCGACATAATCGGAAGTGACCACAGTGTTTTGAATCTGGAATTGAAGTGTGGCGGGATTGTTATTGAGGAAAGTGACTACGTTGGATGTAAACATGGCCCGGCGGTTCAGGACTGAGTTAACGGTCAGGGTATCCAGATCGATTTCACAGTCGTAGAACGCCCACAGATGTGAATGAGATTGTGCCTGGTCCCGGGTGATTTGAGGGGTGAGTGCCTCACCCATTTCAGGACTGACGGGGTCACCGCCGCCTGTACAACCCAGGAGAAGTAGTACAGCAGCCAGTACTGTACAGAACAACACTGTCCATCTGGTCATTGTAAAGCTCCTCAGATACAGAACACCCTCCCGGACAGGTTTCCCTGCAGGAGGCAATTCTGCTTGATCGTGATCCAGCATCCAAGATGAATGCAGGCCATCCTGGTAATAATCAGCCCAACCAGACACCACTCCAGTTTAGATTCCTAAAATCGAGAGATTATTATGGTATAGCAAACCTCTCATGCAATAAATTTACATGCCCCTCAGCATTATATATTATACAAGAGATTAGCCTTTTAAGAGAGAAACAAGGCTAAATCCCCTGTTTTTGGTACTGACTGGATACCAATTTCCACCTTACGTGGTACCATCTACGGTAAGGACGGTGCCAGTTTGCGATATTCCTCCAATACGTATACATGGTTAATTCGGGTTTTGTTTCTTTTAACCCTTTTATTATGCTCCCGTCCCATGGCGACTGTTGCTGAAGGCGAAATTTTCTCCCTTTCTCCCGATTCAGATGCCTCTGAGCCCGTTTTCATCACGATCGATGAGCTTGTACTCGGCATCGACACGCAACTGATGCTCGATAATATCTATTATCTGTCCGATGATATCGGAATTCGGGCTGCAGGTTCTGAAAACGAGATTCTGGCGCAGAATTACATCGCATCCACGCTTGAAAGCTACGGTTACCTCGCGCAGGTCTCTGAACCGATACCACTTCACAACGGACTGACGTCCAGAAACGTCTGGGCCGAACTACCGGGTGTTAATGCAGAGATAATCCTGATCGGTGCTCATTACGATTCGAAGCCTCCGTCTCCGGGTGCGAGCGATAACGGAACCGGGGTTGCGGTGGTTCTTGAACTTGCCCGTACAATGGTCGAAATCGTACCGCCGTACACCATCCGGTTCGTATTTTTCGGAGCGGAGGAGATTATCGACGGCAACAGCGATCATCACCATTACGGATCGCGCTTTCTTGCCGAAGATGCAGAGCTTCGCGAAAGGCTGCACAGCATGACATCGGTCGACATGGTCGGTGTTGGCACTGCGTTGTGGATCGATAACATGAGATTTGCCGACGATGGGTGGAGATCTCACCTTTACAGCGTCGGATCGGAGCTCGGTTATCCCGTCATGACCGGAGAGACAAGGTCGTGGAGCGATCACGAGGCTTTCGAATTCAAAGGTGTGCCGGTCGCATGGGTCCACTGGCGTTACGACAGCAACTACCACCAGGCGACCGATACCCCGGACCGAATCGATCCCGGCCTGCTTGCGATGACCACTGAGTTGATGCTGAGGGGGATTCTCGGAATCGATGGCGATACGTCCGTTCAATGCACTGATTCAGGGAATCTATTCGCTTTTTGATGTCCCCATCAATCCGCAACCAGCCGATTTTCATCAAGTCTAATGGCATAATGTCACCCGATGAGCCTTGAACCTGTCAAATCAGAATCCCGTGAAAGGTCTGTAATCTCCATCGGCTCTAATATCAGTCCGCGATTCGACTATCTCCAGAGTGCGGTCGATATGTTCCATGATTCAAGCGGTGTTGATGTCGTCGCGGTCAGCCGTGTCTATGAGACTGCACCGGTCAGCGAAGAAGGAGAGATGTACGATGGGGATTTCCTGAACGCGTGCATTATCTGTGACGTCTCACTCACGCCTGAAGATTTATTGGGGCTTTGCCACGAGATAGAGAGGGCTAACGGCAGGGACAGGTCATTAGAGGAGGTCGCGGGGAACCGTAACCGCACACTCGACTGCGATATCATCTTCTACGGTGATCGACAGGTCGAAATTGAACAGCTCGTGATACCCCATCCGCTCTGGCCCGTCCGCGAATTCATACTCCGCCCGCTTGAGGATGTGCGGGAGCACCTGACAGAGTGGCAGAGAGAGTCGGTAGACGAAGTAGTTGAGGGCATTGAATGCGAGAAAGGTGCAGCAGTGAGATTGGAAAAACAACTGAAAAGTCCTTAATACGACCTTTGTGGCTGTTATTTATTTCACTGAAATAGCTGGTTTCGGCAAAACGCTGAAATTATGAAAATCAATGAAAAATTCATTAAATAGGGCTTGACAGGAATATATTTCAGTGTTATATTATTTTTCAGCAAGTTGCTGAAAGGGCTAAATATAGTGAAAGATGGACTGGTAATCGAAAATGAAGCCAGGGAAGTTCTCCTGAAGGCTCTGAATGAAATCCCGTTTGTTCAGATTGAGAATGTTCAGTCAGAATACAGGATAATGAATTTCGTAGCCGATGCGGTAATCAGTCTGAAAACCCCCGCTGGACCGACAACTCTAATCGTTGAAGTTAAAACCAACGGACAGCCAAGGTTTGCGAGGATAGCAGCGACACGAATCGAGCGTATGACAAGGGAGATACCCGGGTCATATGGGATTTTCATGGCTCCGTTCATCTCGCAGGAAACGGCTGCGATTCTTGAGGATCGCAATATCGGGTACATGGATCTTGCCGGTAACGGCAAGATAAATTTCTGGCCTGTATACATTAAAACTGTTGTCGAACGTAATCCGTATGCGAAGAGACGGGATCTCAGGTCTCTGTACTCAATGAAGTCAAGTAAAACAATCATGATACTGAGGGTAATGTTAAACGAGCCGGGTCGGATATGGAAAACCACTGAACTTGTTGCTGAATCCGGATCGAGCCTGGGTCAGGTTTCAAGCGTAAGGAAGAAATTAGAGAATCGGGAATGGATTGAATCAGTCAAGGGCGGGTTCCAGGTAATCAAGCCCGTCGAATTGCTAACGGAATGGTCAGAAAATTACTCGCCCGTACTTAATGAATCCAGAGACTTCTACTCAATGGATTCGATACAGGATATCGAGACTAAGCTCGTTAACTACTGTGCTGACGAAGGAATTAAATATGCCTTGACCGAATTCTCCGGGGGAGCACGGTACGCATCTACTGTACGGTACCAGAAAGTCACTGTGTATGTTGAAAATGATTGCATCGACCGAATCGCAAACGTATTGTCGTGGAAGGAAGTCAAGACTGGCGCAAACATACGGTTTTATGAGCCTTACGATGAGGGATATTTCTACGGTGTCAGAAACGTCGACGGGGCGGAAATCGCATCGCCGGTACAGGTTTTTCTTGACCTGGGCAAATTGCGCGGCAGGGGAGAGGAAGCATCGGAAGCCGTCTTGAAGGAGGTGATCGCACCAGAATGGCAGTAACTCAAAGAGACTATTCAGAAGAAATTGTCAAAGCCGCGAAATCTGTTCTGATTGAATTGACACGTCTGCTGGGTGAATATCGGGACGAAATAGTACTGGTTGGCGGATGGGTGCCCGGCCTCCAGTATTCTGATCATGTAGGTAGTCGTGATGTGGATATCGCTCTCGATCACACTGAACTTCAGGAAGCTGGGTACTGGAAAATTGAGGAACTCCTTATCTCAGCGGGATATCGTAAAGATGAAGATCAGCTATTCAGGTACTGGCGCACAGTTAATGGAGTTGAGGTTGAAGTCGACCTTCTCTCTGGTGAATATGCAGGGACCGGAAGGAGTCATCGACACCAGAAAATTCTGGACATCAGGGCAAGAAAGGCCAGGGGAGTTGATATAGCATTACATGATCCAATTGAACTTGAGGTTACAGGACAAAAACCAGACGGTGGTATTGATACAGTCACTGTCAGGATAGCAGGCGTAGTTCCGTTCATAGTTATGAAATCTATGGCATTAAATACCAGAATGAAGGAGAAGGATGCTTACGATATTTACTTCTGTTTGTTGAAATATCGTGGAGGTGTGGATTCTGTAATTAAAGAATTTGATCCCCACAAAAAACATGGGCTGGTAAAAGAAACCCTGGAAATTCTGTCTGCTAAATTCAAGTCTCCAGAGCATACCGGTCCAGTTGATGTTGTCAATTTTCTTGAAATAGATAATGTTGAAGAACGTGAGAGAATTCAACGTGATGCGTATGAGCGTGTTGATTTTTTAATTAAACACTTATCGTGATTTCCTCTATAAAAATGGATACTGTCCATCCCTGAGGTTTTTCCCCCGATATTAAATGTATGAAGGTTAAAGCTGTATTAACGCTTTTAGTGTTACTCTCACTTCTCGTGCTTTGTTACCCCGACGGTGCCACGGCCGATGAACTTGCGCAGTCGTGGCCGAGGATCTACTCGCAGGGACCGTCGACCGGACGCTATATCGCACTAACATTCGATGACGTCCCGATGGCTGGCTGCGAGGAGCTGCTTCAGATCCTTGATGAACTCGATGTCAGTGCCACTTTCTTTGTCGAAGGTGTTTTTGCAGTTGAAAAACCCTGGCTGCTGAGTGCAATCCACGGTGCTGGTCATGAACTCGCTAACCATTCGTATACGCATCCCGACATGACCACCCTCGATGATGCCGAAATATATGAGGAATTGAACAGGACAAACGAGCTTATTCGGAGCCAGACCGGTGTAATCCCGCACCTGTTCCGTCCACCCGGCGGGCAGTACAACCAGCGTGTTGTAGATGCGGCGTACGGCCTCGAGATGGTCACTGTTCTGTGGACCGTGAACACGGCGGATTACCTGTTCAACGATCCATCTCGCATTGTAAGCAGGATCATGGATCATGTCGGTTCCGGAGCGAATATCCTGATGCACGACGGCGTCGAGGCAACACGTGAGGCGCTGCCGGAGATAGTCAGCACACTCAGGCAGCAGGGATACACGTTCGTGACGGTCGGCGAGATGATCGAACTCACATATGGCGAGTGTCCGTGGCGGCAGTACGATCTGACCATAGCGGACAGCTACACCATCCTGGGACATCTGTAAACGACACGATTCAGCATAATGGTATAATCCCGACGGTTTGACGATGAATCCCGGTAATCGCTCACATCTGGGTGTGCTTCTCTCGTTTGCAGCCATCTCTATCGTGGTCACGTGGCCGCTGGTGCTCAATTTCAACACCGGAGTGCCGTTCGGTGGCGATGCGTTCCAGTTTATCTGGAATGGATGGTGGTTTTCGAAGGCTGTGAGCGATCCTGAGCTGGTCGTCTGGTGGACTCCTTTCCAGTACTCGCTTGTCGGTTCGTCGCTCGCACTCCATGACCTCAGCCCGGTCAACGCGTTTTTCCAGATGTTGCTCATTCCGATTTTCGGTGACTTCGGCACGTTCAACTTCCTCACCCTTTTTCATTACGTACTCGGCGCATGGGGAGCCTACATCCTCGCCTTCTACCTGACCGGAAATCGTGCGGCGAGTGTGACATGCGGGGTCATTTACGGCTTCAGCGTGCATCACGCGATGCACATGCCGCAGCTTTCCACCTGCTCCGGATGGCTTCCGCTGAGTATTTACTACTGCCTGAAATTTGCGCGGGACGCGGGCTGGCGCGACGGATTGTTCGGGATACTGACAACCCTCGCCGCGATACTGTCAAGCTGGTACTACCTCGTTTTCTCCGGACTGATCGTCTTCGGGATGCTGATAATCGGTCAGTTCGGTCTGAAGGAGCATCTCGGCGGTGTTAAGAGATGGTCCCGGGTGATCATAATTTTCGCGGTGTCGGTACTGGCGATCAGTCCACTTCTGATAAACGCATGGTTCGCAGCGGAAGGGCAGGGAATCGGGGAGGTAGTCGAGCTGGGCAAATTATTCTACTTCGATCCTGCATGGACAATTCTTCCACCGCCGAATCATCCGGTGCTGGGTGCCCTGACAAAACCACTGGAGGGCACGATTCCGGGGAATTTCACCGAGGGAATCACATCGATGGGATTCGTCGCGGTCGTGCTTGGCCTTCTTTCGTGGTTCAGGAAGGACGCCACCACCCGCGCATGGTGCTGGATGGGTCTGATCCTGTTCTTACTGGCTCTTGGAGCGACAATTACAGTATTCAGCGTACCGCTACCGATACCCGGACCGTTTGCGCTGTGGTCAAAAATTCCGGGACTCAGCATGGTCAGGATTCCGGCAAGGTTTATCGGTCCGTTCACTCTCGCACTTGGAATCTGTGCCGCAGGATGGATCAGCGGCTTAAGCCCTGCGTGGCGTGAGGGATGGCGTCGGACAGTGCTTCTCTGGATCATCCCAATCGTGATCGTTTTTGAAACACTCGTAATACCGATTCCGATCTCCGGACAGCAGTACAACCATCCCGCGCTCGAACGTCTCACGGAAATTTACACCGATTACACGGGTAACGCCGAACCGCCGACGCTGATTGTCAACTTCCCGCTGCTTCCGAAGAAAAGACAGTTTCTCTACCAGCAGACGATCCACGAGCTGCCAACCCTCGATGGCGCACTTTCGTACGAACCACCGGACGCCACAGGCTACCTCGCCCGTTTCAACTGGAACCCGGAGTACCTTCGCGAGATGGGTGTCGACATACTCCTCTACCAGCACTGGGCGGCGAAAAGCTCCCTCGGGGAGACGTTTCATGTCCCTGCGGACGCGTCGGGAAACGCGGCTCAGTGGGCGGACCAGAATGTCGAACCGCTCGTGTTCTTCAGGGACGTAATGCAGTATGGAATTGCCTACGAGGATGAGGAACTGATCGTGTTTGTACCCTGAGCCATTTCCTTCAGCCTGACCAGCATCTCCCTGAACGACATTCGATGGACGGGTTGTGCGATCAGCGATGCGATGAGGTCATCGCCCCATTCGTTTGTGGCGGCACGGGGATCGAGAAGGATGACGGCTCCGGGATAACTCCCCTCGTCCGCATGTTCAGGAAGCGACCCTCGAACAAGGCTGTCGATCCACCTGTTAGACGTCTCGGCGGCAAGAGGTACAAGATAATTGACCATGCCGTCGATTCCCTGCGCTTCGAGCGTCTTGAGCGTTGCACGGTGAATCGGTTCCTCCGGTGACACAAACGGCAGCTTTACGAGAACCAGCGCGGTAAATCCCGCAGTTCGAAGGTCAACGCTATCGAGAAAATTTCGTCCACCGAGTAGAAGTGTCGCGGGATTGTTGATGTATTCCCGGATGAGCGATGATTTTGTGCCGTCCATGTATTGTGCGAGTACGATGCAGTCGCGGGGAGGATTGTCCTCGAGGATTTCGCGGACCTTCCTGAGCTCGTGATGAGCGCTGAAAGCGGCGAGTGTCCTTCCTCCAAGGGATTCAGCAAGCATGCGAAGCAGGTTCGCGGTACGCTCCATGTATTTCTGCCAGTGGTAACGTCTGCCCGACCTTGCGGTTGGCGCGTTGACATCCTCAGGCAGGAACACAGGCGGTAATATAATCGACGGATCTTCCAGAACTCTCTCGCTGACATCCACATCCTGGGGGATGTCCCAGATTGACTTGATTCTCTCGAATGAACCGCGGAATCGAAGGTTTCGGTCCGTGAGAATGAGTCCCTTGTCAGCCTGGTCGATCAGGTGCCTTGTCACATCGCCTATCTCGACCGGGGAGATGCGAAGCGTTACGCGTTTCGGGTTCCTTGCAGGTGCACCTTCGAGCGATGTCGCCCAGCCTGCAGGTGTTTTGGCGAAAAGCCTTATAGTTTCCGCTGAGCGCTCAAGCATAAGAGCGATAGACATCATGCTCTGAGACAGGTCTGAGCCGGATAGTATCGTTTTAGATATATTCTGAAGTCCTTCCGATGATAGATCCAGGGCACCGGAGAGTTCGCTGAAAATTTCGTCTGTCCAGGATTCGTCATCGATGGGAATCGGTGACGCACCTGCGGGGCTGTGGGTTTCCCTGTATGCCCTGATGGTTCTTTTACACGTGTTCAAAAGGTCGCCGATATGTTTCGCTGCCTCCCGCATGACATCCCCGTTACCGGAGGCCTGTCCATCCGAATCACCGGACTCGGAGATTGTCGCCAGTCTCCTGTAAAGGAGGTCGAGTTCGAGTATACGTCCCTCTGTTGCACGGGCAGCGTGAACTAGCCGTGATGCTCGTTCGATCACGCACGCTCCCACTGAGTCCAGCATGCGGTCCGACAATTGGCCTTTGGATGGCTTTGTGCAGAGATGCTTGTGATCGACAATTATCCGTGCAGCGGATTCAGCTTTCCTGCGCGAGAGCTCAGCAAAACATTTATTGCCGTGAGATTCGTCGAATCCCGGGCAGTCGAGTTCCGATCCTGAAAGTGCATTAAGATGACCTTTCAAACCGGAGTAGTTGTTCAGAAGCCACCAGTTTACCCTCGCAACACGGCCAGTATGCGTTCCAGCAAGCCACCTGCAGAAAACAAGGCGTTCGAACGGGCTTAATTCAAGCCATCCGGCAGGACGGCCATCGGCATCGAACGCTCTCGACACACAGATGTACTCGCTGCGTCTCCCCAGATATACGGCACCTGCAGGGCCACCTGTACCGTCGTCCGTTTCATCAGGTCCAAGCACAGCAGCGAGTGTTTCCTCATCGGGGATACCGACCACTGTTGCTGGCAGGTTACTGTCGCCGGGAGGAATCGACCGGGAGACGGGTCCGGAGCCCGTACGGTTATCCTCGATGATCGACACTCCACCGTTCTTGAACGTGTTACGGAATTCGTCAGCGAGCTCGGGATCGTCCGGAAACTCCAGTGTCGGTGAATAGGACCTGAGCTTGAATTCCGGCAGAACTGCAGGTTTGTCAGGATTTTTTAATCGGTCAATGACCTTATCGCGGAAACACCATGACGTAAGCTCGTAATTCTCATCACCGACAACCGAGTCAAGGAGGTCAAAGATCGGGTCAAAGCTCTTGCCGCGGTACGAGCCGAGGTGTGCAACGAATTCCCCGGGCCACGACTTTAGTTCGTTGATCAGCTTTACGGCCATGCGACCGGCCATTCGCGCGTCCTGCATCGCACGGTGAGGGTCGATTACCTCCACGTCCCAGTTTTTCGCAAGTGTTGCGAGCTGGAGGGTCACAGCTTCGGGATTGATGAACGCGGACAGGTGCAGCGTGCATAACGCCGGGTTTTCAATCGGGTCCAGATCGTGTTTCTTTACATGCCAGGCGAGGAACGCAGTGTCGAACGGTGCGTTATGCGAGACGAGAAGGTCGTCTCCAATAAAATTCTTGAAATCAGCCAGTGCCTCAACGACAGGCTGGCCTTCCGCCAGCATGGCAGGATCGATTCCGGTAAGCCTGCGGTTACGTTCAGGATAACCCTTTTCCGGTTTCACGAGGGTCCTGAAGGTTTCAGTTTCGATCCCGTTGACAAACTGCACTGCACCAAGCTCAATAATCTCGCCTTCAGCCGGGTCCAGGCCTGTAGTTTCGATATCTATCGCAACAAAACGTTTGAAATCAGGAATTATTCGGTCCTGTACTTCGGGCTCGACTGGATCTGTCTCTGGTGTCTTTGTTGTTTCAGTCATTCAAAAGCTGCTTTCCGGATTTCATTCACCTGTATCTTGGGCGTACCTTTCTTGAAGAACGTGATTACCGGGGGTGACGAATTTATCATCGGAGTATACCGGATCAATGTCAACCATGTCACATCCGATCCTGTCATCCGGTCCTGCAGCCAGGACTTTTCCGTCGGGATCAACAATCCTGCTGCCCGCTTTGAACTCCAGCATACCGTCAGGTCCCGGATCACTCCCGACCCGTCCCGCCGTGATTATGAAAATCCGATTTTCCATGGCACGGGTGCGAATTGCAAGCGGACACTTGTCGGGTATGACGAGATTTGCAGGATGTGCAATGATCTGCGCGCCGGTTGGTTTATCCTCGTCACCATCCCCCCACGCCAGCCGTCCCCATCCATCGGGAAATATCCAGTCGAAACAAACCTGCATTCCGACACGTGCGGTCTCATTATTTTTCTCGTTTTTAATCGTTTCGATCGGACCTGGATCACGTCCAGCCTTAAAAATTTCCTTTTCCTGGTTGAACAGGTGGACCTTGCGGTAAACGGCGACCGGTCCGGCGGGTGTTATCATCCATGCGGAGTTATATAGATTTTTATCCGATGACCGCTCGAGAAATCCACCGACAATTGTCATGCTGAACTTCCTGCAGGCGTCCAGGCACATGTTAATCGGGTCGGAGGCTTCGTCCTGCGCGACAGAAAGTGCCATCGACTCGTCGCGATTACGAACTGCATAGCCGCAATGGAAAAGTTCCGGGAGCACGACAAGGTCCGCTTCCTGGACTTTTTGAATCAGCGTGAAAGCCTGGTCGAGGTTGGACGAGGTTGAACCCAGGGAAGGGGATGTCTGTACAAATGCTATACGCATGAGGGGGATGTTCTCTTACGCGTAACTATATATGCTGGGAGGAAAAAGTAAAAGGGCATACCCGGCGAACTCAAGGTTCAAGGCAATTGAAAAACCCCTCTTGCGAGGGGTATTGATTGCATGTCGTATCCAGCAGATTATTACTAGTCTGTTGTGATCTCATATAACGCCTGGAAGAGTGTATCAGCATTCGAATTGATCGTGTCTGTGCTCGGGTTCCAGTTGTATGTTGGGGGCTGGTTGACCGCGATAACATTCGCTACGATCAGGCCGCTGTCGTCAACAAACATGTAATTCAGCGTACCG
>JAUWTM010000247.1 GCA_030614715.1 Planctomycetota bacterium | reverse complement strand
CCACCCCTTTATTTCGCCCTCTCGAAAATGGTTGTGGCAATCTCGCCTGAGGACAGCAACGCCCCCTACTTTGCATCGCCGTCAGTTCGTACACTCGCGTACATAATTTTCCTTTTACTCATCTGGTCAACATTAAGACTGACAGCAAGACGTGTGTTGTCACCGCAGGAGGTGCTGTTTACAGCGATTCTCATGTTCTCGAGCGCTCACCTTGCGCTTTTCGGGCCGATGATTCGTTATTACGGCCTTGCTGCTCTCGGCGTAACATGTTCCACGCTCCTCCTGCTGCCACCTGTGAGGGTGCCACGTAACTGGCCGAAGAAACCGATACTGCACAGGTCGGTCTGGTACGGAATATTCCTCTGGATCGCGCTTGCGTCGAGTTATCTCACCGCGATCATAATTCCAGCCCATGTTATCTGGCTGATTAAACGTCGCGGGAATGAATCGCGACTCTACTGGATCGTGCTGGCTGTTGTATTTCTGGCTTATGTACCTTTTCTTGGGCTGCTTTCAGGCCAGATACAGGGCATGACAGGTCAGTCAGCCCCGGGATTTGGAGGACTGCTGATCGGAGCGGCAGCAAGGCTTATATTCACGATCTACTCATTCCTGCTGGGAGAGTTCCTGCCACCGTGGGAGCCTGTGCCCGTGGCGCTTGGAGCGGCGGCATTCGTGGCACTGCTGATGCTCACGTGGCGGTCACGTGCAACATCGCTTGGCAACCTGATATGGCTTACGCTCGGGATCTCGCTTCCGATAGGTGCACTGGTGCTCTCACGGGTCGGGGTTGGCATCGAATTTACGGCATCGAGGCTGTTTTTCCTCGCACCATTGTTCCTCATACTGCTTGCGATAGGTCCGAGTGCGCCGGGAACGAGCAGGTTGATGCGCCAGGTCGGGGTGTATGCAGTAGTGGCGCTCGTGGTGCTGAATCTGTTATCGACGTACCATTTCTACAGAAAAACCGAGTTCATACAATCGACGTACATCATCCCGTGGGAAAAAATCGCAGCGGATATGCAGGAGCAGCAATCAGCCAGTGCACTATTATTCTACGATGACGAGACGCTTCTCTACTGGATTCCTGACATCGATCCCACCACGAGGGCATATAACCTACACGATGAAGCGACGTACGGTCCCCCCAATTCAGGAGAGTTATTCATCCGGGAAGTAATGCCCGATGCGACCGCCATAGCTGTTTTCTCACCGAGATTTTTTACTGGGTCGGAAATCAGCCCCGAGCAGCAGATGCGGGAATTAATAAACGAGATATTTAACGAAGAATACGAGGTCACTTTCAGTGCAGATTATGTGGTCGAGGATGAAACCAGCATGGGCTGGAAGTCGATGTTATTAAGACGGCCTGTTAATGAGGTAAAAAAGAAATTAATCGTATACAATACTGCAGGGTGATCATGCTGAAACTGAGAGAACACATATTCCCATTCACCGTACACGGAACGATTTTACTAATAATCGCGATCCTGCTCATCGCAACATCGTGCCAGAAGGAACCCGAGCCACCCGAGCCCGATCCGGTTGGTGATTTTTTCGAAGAACTCCAGGACGGACTGGACGACGCCGGAGCTGAATCGGTCACAGTAATCGCGGTCGATGATAATATCGGTGTCGGTGAGGACATTCGACGTCAGGTTTTTCAGGAGATCCAGGCCCAGATACATGAGCTTGAGACCGTTGTAATAATCGAGCATCCGACCAGCGAGTTAGAGGCGAGATACGCTGAAATGGGGCTGATACCGTCAGAAGGCATCTCTCCTGAGCTTGCTATTGAACTCACAGAAGCCCTGGGCGCGGACGCACTGTTGTATGCGTCCATTGAAAGCGAAGCACCTGATGTCCATATAAAATTATACGCTGCCGAGACAGGGGCTGTCGTATTTGCAGAGACCCTCCAGGCGTGGCCGCTGCCCATAACACAGGAAGCCGGTGGAATCGATCTACTGGGCATGGAAGGTGAGGAAACGGACGAGGAATCATCGGATATGGCCGGTGAGGGTTCGGAGGAATCTGCAGAGGACGCAGGAGAGGAACCCGGTACTTAGTTAACATATTTTTAAATTCTCAATCAATTGCAGAAATTATCTATGGAACATTAGATGAGGTAAAAAAAAAGAGATTACCACCAAGGACACGAAGAACACGAAGGAAGACACAAAGGAAGAATCCCGGACTGAACCAGCATCAGTAAGTTTCAGAACCACCTGACCGGATATGTCAGCATTTGTGACCACAGGAAACTGTGGTTATTTCATTTTAGGATGATCCACTTGAGAGTGTCGGTGAGCTCGTTTTCCCTGATGAAGTAAACTTCGTCGGTCTTCGACTGAATCGATTCGATTGTATCGGGATTCCCGTCAACGAAAAGGATCGGGATTCTACTGGTTTTCCTGTTGAACTTAAGGGAATCCACTACCTCGAGGCCGCGTGAGGGCTGCCGCCGAAGGTAGATCACGACAGCATCAGGCTGGTGCCTGACGATCAATTTAAACGCACGTCTGCCATCGAAGGCTTCATAATACGTGTTGAAGCCCTGCGACATCAGGCTGGCCTTCATCGCTTCCGCTTCAGGCTTGTTCCAGTGAATTAGAAAAACGTTAGCCATTCACACCCCGGAAACCGGCTAAAATTTTGGCGGATCGTACCAGTTATCGGTGGATTCCCCGGTCACCTGCTCGTAAATAAACCAGACGATGAAAAAAGCGATAAGTCCAATTACCGCTGCGAGCATGGTGATTTCAAGGTCGTTATTAAGCCGCCATGGAATCAGGTTCGGCCTGGCAACGATTGTGGTCCGCGCGAGCCCGAACACCAGCAGCCATGTGATCGCACCCACGATGAAGAATCCTGACTGGTTCTTTCCCTTCTTTTTCTGCACGATGAGCCCCCGGTCAATACAGAATAGTAAAACTTCTATTAATAATTATATTATCTCGGTCGACAAAATTCCAGTAGTGAAAAAACTGTGAGCCGTCTACTCCCTGACGGCTTCGACAGTCCACATACTGTTAACGTAAAGGCCGATAACCTGCACCCCAAGGTCCCACGACCGAACCACATCGATTGCTTTATCTATCTGTTCCAGCTGGACTTCCCTGGTGTTGGGATTTCCGGTGCAGTCATGGTGCCCAACTACAGCGACCAGATTCGACCCGT
>JAUWTM010000054.1 GCA_030614715.1 Planctomycetota bacterium | reverse complement strand
GGGACTGCGGGACTGATCGGTGCTGTGCATCGACCGTTCATTCTCCTTGTTTTTCTGGTAATTTCCCTTATCGGCTGGATTAAATTCACACCCCGCGTAAAGCTGGATATCAAGGCCCTTGCGAACATCACCGGTGTCTCGCTTGGACTTCTAATAGTTGTCGGCGTCATCCTTAGGATGATCAACATGCCGCTCTATCCCCCGAATTCCTGGGATGAATGCTCCTGTCACATTCCCAACGTGCTCCACATGATCGAGACAGGTTACGACCTTTACTACCCGGTCGTGCTTTACAGCAACACTCCCCGCAATGCAGACATGCTCTTTTTCTGGGCCGCTGCATGGTCACCGGAATCGAGCGTCCATTTCACCAGTTTCGCAGCGTTTATTTTCATACTTATAGCAACTGCGCGTATCGGGTCGGTGGTTTTCTCACCCAAGGTCGGTCTTCTCGGAGCCCTCCTGCTCGGGACGTTCGGACACATACAGTGGCATGCCGTCACCGCGTACCACGACATCTGGGTTGTCCTGTACATCACTGCTGCGATTATGGTACTCGTTGAGAATCATAAAAATCACGATCCGAAAAATCTGGTAATCGCAGGGATCATTTTAGGTGGTGCCGCGGGCACTAAATACACTGCTCTACCGGCGTTACTGGCGCTTCCAATCGCATATTTTCTCCTCCACAAATTCGACAAAACCGTCACGAGCCCGGTGCAGGTGAAACATTTCTGGTTTGCGGCACTTGCAGCACTGCTCGTTGCGTCACCCTGGTACATTCGCAACATGATCTGGTTCGTGAGTCCGTTTTTCCCGGTATTTTCAAGCGTTTTCCCGGTCGAAAACGGGCTGTACGGGTCTTACGCGGCTGAAAACCAGGTCGATGCCAGGGAGATGCTCTATCCGTTCACGATGCAGGCTGCGATCGAGAGCGGACGCCTGGCTAGAGTAATACTCAAGCAGTCGATTACACTTGGCGGTATCTATATCGGGATCATTTTCTGGCGCAGGAGCCTATTCCTGCGATTCGCTGCCCTGTTTGGTGTGCTGGTAGTCAGTTTCTGGCTGATCGGCATGGGAGGCATCTTCTACAGCAGGTATTACCTCTTCCTCGCACCGATAACAGCCATTGTACTGGCATACTTGCTCTCTGAAGTCTACACACGTCTCAGGGGACTTAACAGTAACCGTAGTGTAACAGTGGCTCTATGGGTCCTTTTACTGCTTTATGTCGGGCTCATTGGGAACATGATCGATGAGGGGCCCGCACCGTTACACCCGGATGCGCAGGATATCTGGCTCAGCGGGAAAATAAAATCGTACGACCTGATTACAACCGCGAATGAGGTCATTTCCACTGACGAGATCGCTGTTAACATCATGGCTGAGGACGCAAGACTGTACGCTGATTTCACGCTTCTTGGCGGAACCGATGTAGGACGCGCATCGCATCCTGCACTCGCTGAACATACAGACTCGGCTCGCGAACTGGCTGAATTTCTGTTTGTGACTTACAACGCATCGTGGCTTATCGTTAACGAGAAACGCCTTGACTCTGATGAGGAACACCCTCTTGTGCGCGTGGAACTTCCGCTTGATGATCCGGAGTTTTCGGAATTCTTTGTTGAGGAAGCAAGGATGGAAGACGGTGTCGTCTACAGGATAGAAGTCTCGCTAATTCTTAACGGGGAAAGTTAGTAAGTCCTGATAGGTACATACTGCTCCTGGGAATAGAGCCAGTTGATCATGTCGTGATCGCGTTGAGTCAGGCTGGTGCTTACCGGGTTAACAACCAGGTACATCAGGTCACCATTCACACCCGACAAATTCAATCCAAGCACATGCCCCAGTTCATGTCCCATGATCAGCATTGTCGATGCAGGGTCCCTGAGATCGGTAGATAATGCCAGTTTATGGATCGCTATGCGGTCAACGTATTCGGTCGCGCGCGTATATCCGCTCAGGTTCATCGTCTCCCATCGAACGATTATATCGGCATTGTCGAAACCGGCCTCGTGATTGAAGAGGTCCGGCAGTCCTGTGATTACACCGTCCCACATATCAATGCCGATTACAGCAGCCTGGTAAATTGCGGGACCGAAACCTCCCATTTCAACGGGAGGGGGATCTATATAGACCTTCAGTGGAAATGCAGAATCGTCCCATCGACAGATCCTGCCATCGAAAAGGAGAGTGTAATTGGCTACCCGCCCGTCTACGGGAGGTGGAACTACCACTCCGGTTCCACCGCTGCAGGAAATATGCGGGATCGTGAGGATTAAAAGCAGTGCTGATAACAGGACTTTACGCATGGTCATCAAGTATAGCAATCGTTCATCTAAACTCAATCTTACACCGTCCTATAAAACATCTGATGAAATCCACCTTCTGATGCTTGACACACAACATTGCAGATGCTAAACCAGTTCATCTTACATCAGCCAGAGACCGTATTCAGGACCTGATGGTTCATTTTGTGCAGGATACGGTATCATGTGGCTGAGTTGCGAGTATCCAGGTTGAGAAGCAGTCATGCCGATAGCCAGGTTAATTGAGAGTATCCGGCAGAAGGTCGACGATCCATCGTACCCGGAGATAGCGGAATGGAAAGCTTCACATCCCGGGGGTAAAGCGATCGGATGCTTCCCCGTATACATTCCGGCTGAGCTAATCCACGCTGCCGGGATGCTGCCCGTGCAGATCGCAGGTGCGATGGGTAACGTTAAACTCGACGAAGCCGACGGTTACCTTCAATCGTCAGTCTGCTCGGTCGGCAGGAGCACCCTCGAACTTAAAATTGACGGACATTTCTCAGGGCTTGACGGCATGATATTCCCGTCTGTCTGCGAGATATCAAGAGGACTGAGCGGGGTCCTGAAACGTTACGATCCCGATTTCCCCGTAATTTACATTCACTACCCGCAGAACCTTAAAAGTGCATACGCGAAGGATTACCTGGTAAATGAACTGAACCGGTTGAAATCGGTACTCGAGAACCTGTCGGGAAATAAAATTACGGACGAGGCATTGCTCGACGCATTCAAGCTGTATAACGAGCGTTCTGAGCTGCTTTCAGAGCTCGCGCAGTTCCAGCTGGACCATCCTGAGCGCCTCAGCGCCAGTGAATCGTACCTTCTGAGGCTGGCGGGAGTGGTTGTCCCGGCCGAGAGGCATAATGCCATCATCGAGGAAGCTCTTAAGCTGCTGAAGGACTCCGGGGACCGCCATCCTGTCAGGCTGCGTATGGTACTGACCGGGGCGTTCTGCGAACGACCGCCGGTCGAGATGCTTGAGACCATCGAAGCCGAGGGAGTAGCGATAATCCACGACGATATCCTCCTTGGACAGCGATGGTGGGTGGAAAAGCTCCCGCTGGAGGGTGATTTAATTTCAATCCTTGCGGAAAATTACCTGCATAACACCGTGATAAATCCGGTTGTGTTTCAGCCTGAAAGCACACCATGCAATCACACACTGGATATTGTTGAGAGAACTAAAGCTGACGGGGTGATCATAGCATCGGCAAAATCATGTCATCCCGCGCATCATGACAGCCATTGCATTGTCAGGATATGCGAAGAACATGGATTCCCGTTTGTTCGTCTCGAGTTCGAAGAGGATCAAAGGGTGTTTGAATCGACACGTGTGCTGTTCGAAGCCCTGCTTGAGGCACGTGAGAGATTGCCGATTGCCGGTACGGATAAAGGTAATAACGTGGTTGGATCAACATGAAGGCAGCCCAGATAGAAGACAGGGCCAGGATGATGTCAAGGCTCCTGGTCGAGAGATATTACCGTGAACTGGACGCTCCTGAATTCAGCGACCGCAAGGTTGTGTACCTGTTCACGTCAGGCGGTATCGGCGAGTTCTTCAGGACATTCAACTTCAGGATCGTTCTTCCCGAGATCAACGCGGTTCACTGTGCACGGGCAAAGATTTCGAGGGAGATGATCCGCTACGGTGAAGCGCTTGGGCACATCAACGAGATGTGCACGTACGTCAAGAGCGACCTTGGATTGATGGTGGGTCCCCCGAAGGGCAATGCACCGTTTGGAAAAATTCCACCCCCTGACCTTGTCGTGATCAATCACTGCGGCTGCTCGACTTACATTAAATGGGGCGAAGCACTGGCACGTGAATTTAACTGCCCGGTGCAGATCATCGATGTTCCCTTTCTCAGCGAAGACCGTCCGACCGAATCCGAACATAAATATGTCAAGGGCCAGATCGAGGAACTGATCCCGGTATGCGAGGAAGTCTCCGGGACCAGATTCGATCCGGACAGGCTTCAGGACGTCCTTAAACTTACCGAGGAAGCTATCAGCCTCTGGTTGAAGCTTCTCCAGTACGGCAAAAAGCGACCTTCCCCGTTCGACAGTTACTTCGAAGGTGTTGTCTACATGGCGCCTATGACAATCTGGCGCGGCACCAGCGAAGCTGTTGAATATTACGAGCTCTTGATCGAGCAGATGGAACAACGTCTGGCAGCCAGCTACAGCCCTGTTGGTGAGGAAAGGTTCAGGCTGGTGTTCGAAGGCTCCCCGCCGTGGCCGACCTTCACTCGATTCAAGACCATGTTCGAAAGATGGGGTGCTGTCGCGGTAGCATCCACCTATATCAGGGTGGTCTGTGCCTGTGAGGGCCTGACCTGGGGACCCGATAATCCAATGGATTACCTTGCAGACCTCGCAGCCCAGAGTTTTTATAACTGGAATCACCTGAAGAAAATTAATTTCATTGAGAATCTTGCAAAGGATTACGAGGTCGATGGTATTGTTGCGCATTCAGTCAGAAGCTGCAGGCCGATTTCGATCGGACAGCTCGATCTACGCAAGTATTTCGCTACGGAAGCCGGTATACCGACGTTATTCCTGGACAGCGACATAGCAGATCCAAGGTTTTTCTCCTCATCTCAGATCCGAAAACGGGTCAACACGTTCTTCGAGGCGCTGGATAAACGAAGAAAGAGAGCCGCGGAAGTTAAAAAGGCATAAGCAATGCTTGCATGTGGAATAGATATAGGAAGTGCACAAACCAAGTGCGTAATCATGGATGGGAACGCTATCCTTCAGGGTCGCGGCATCGTTCACACAGGTGCAAACCAGCAGCGTGCCGCACGTCATGCCCTCAAGGCGGCACTTCGTGAGGCTGGGGTTGAGGAATACGATCTTTCCATCACGCTCAGCACCGGGTATGGACGTCACTCAATCCCGTTCAGTCAGAAAAGTGAAACCGTGACGATCTGTCATGCGCGTGGGTCCATTTACCGGTATCCGGAGACACGAACAGTTCTCGATGCAGGCGGTCAGGAAATGACCGCGATCAGAGTCGATGCGGAGGGCAATGTCCTCGACTTCGCAATGAATGATAAATGCACCGCTGGAACTGGACGGTTCCTCGAATCGATTGCAGACCTGCTTAATATGTCGATGAAGGATTTCCGGGGTATCAAGTATCATGAAACAGACCCGCTCTTCGTCTCGAACGCATGTTCTGTCTTCGCAGAGCAGGAGGTAATCAATTACCTTGAGGGTGGCAAGGAAGTGGAAGACATCCTTGGTGGTGTATTCGAGGGCATTGCCGAACGCGGTGCCAGCCTCCTCAGACGGGTTGGACTCGAGGACGAAATTACATTCACAGGCGGAGTCAGTCACATCAGCGGGGTCAGCAGCGCACTGGAACTGGTACTGGAACACAAGGTCAACAGTGGTATCGACGGTGTATATGTCGGTGCTCTTGGAGCGGCTCTACTGGCCCTTGATCAATCGAAACACAGATGACGGACAGGATGAATAAGTAATGTACACTTGTGGTATAGATGTCGGAAGCAGATCAACGAAAGTAGTGATCCTTGACGAGGATTCGACCGTCCGTGGTCGCGGCTGGAGGTTAACCGGCGGGAAACCAGCTGACGCTGCCCATGAAGCGTACAATGAGGCGCTCGCGGCGGTCCGGCTCAGCCAGGGATCCATCGATGCCACTGTCGCGACCGGTTACGGCAGACGTCTTGTTGGTGGAGATGTCGAGCAGTACACGGCGGTCACATGTCATTCAGCCGGTATCTATCACGCATTTCCAAATACCAGGAAATTAATCGACATCGGGGCGGTCAGGTCAGCAGCGGTCAAGCTGAATGACCACGGCCAGGTGCACAGGTTCCGATTCAACGACCGCTGTGGTGCGGGACTTGGTCGGTTCCTGGAACGTCTCGCTGAAACCCTGGAAATTCCCCTTGAGGAGCTGGGGCAGCTCGCGCTCTTTTCAAGGGATCCACAGGAAGTACCCGGCATTTGCTCGGTCCTCGCTGAAACCGAGGTCCTTAACCACATCACACGTGGGAAGAAACCCGCGGATATCATCAGGGGTGTCAGCGAAGCGCTTGCCGAACGGGTTGCATCGATGCTCAGGCAGGTGTGGACCGATGACGGTGAGATTTCGCTGTCAGGCGGAACTGCCAAGAACGCCGGGATGGTTCATGCCCTTGAGGAGGTATTAGGAAAGCCGATCAATATCCATCATGACTCCGAATTCATGGGAGCGATAGGTGCCGCCCTGATCGCCCGTGAGACGATCGATAAAAAACTCAAGACTGGGACTTCTGCGTAATACTTTCCTCGATCACCTGCGATAATATACTAGTATGGAGAGACGCTCTGTAAGGATACTAATTATTCTGGCCAGCCTTATTATGATTTTTGTGTTCATTGGCTGGATCGGATTCATGCTTATAGGCGTTCCCTCTGCCCAGGCTTTAGCTGCAACCATTAATATATTAAGCTCGGTCGGTCTCGGAAGTCCTCCAGTGGAGTCAACCGCTGGATGGGTGATCATCGGTATTTTACAGATTGGATCGATCGGGATCGTGACAGTGGCTGTCGGGGCTTTATCACAAATGATCATTGCCGGGGCGATGAAACAATACATGGGACGGTACAGGATGGACGAGAGGATTAACAAACTGCATGACCACTCAATAGTCGCCGGGTTCAGCCTTACCGGGGAAGCCCTGACAAAGGATTTGATCGCTGAGAGCCGGCCCTTCGTTGTAATCGAGCGCGACCCTGACATTATCACCAGGCTCGAAGAACAGGGTTTGCTTTACATCGAGGGCGATGCTACAGATGAAAAGGTCCTGAAACAGGCTGGAATCGAGAGGGCACGTGCGATCTTCGCAGTATTGTCACATGACAGCGATAACCTCATGGTTACCCTGTCAGCGCGTGGACTGAACGAGGATATTATAATCGTCAGCCGCGCGACCCGCGAGGATTACATTAAAAGGTTCCTGCGTGCCGGTGCGGATGCCGCGATGAGCCCCCAGGAATGGGCCAGCAGGCGAATGTCGGCTGCAGTGTTCAGACCGCACCTGCTTGAGCTCCTGTCGTCGATCCTCGACCCGACCGTCTCCCATGCTTACCTCGATGAGGTTGAACTGCCGAAAGACTGCAAGGTGGTTGGAAAAACACTGGCGGATTCAGGTATACGTCAGGCGGCTGGAATCGTAATTCTGGGAATCTCTCGCCACAACGGTGAGTTGGTTTCGTCGCCCGGGCCCGATGCACTAATTGAAAAAGGGGATGTGTTGATCGGTTTCGGTCAGCAGAAGAGCTTCACCAGCCTCAAGAATTTTCTGAAAACCTGATCCCTAGCCGGGATGTTCCCATACGATTAACATGATTGTTTCCATCGGCGTTGGCTGGCCGTTATCTTTTCGTGTTGCCTGCGTGAACGTTACGTCGGTCTGAATTTTTTCAATCGTCATTTCGTCAACGATGGGATGACCTGAACTAATATGTACGAACGGTGGACGGAGCAGGTTGCCCCGCGCATCGAGATTGACCCACACGTACAGGCTGATGTCATCCATGTCGCGATACTCTTCCGGCAGGTCGAGGATTGAGAATTCAGGCGGTGACATCGTCGGCGGGTTGTACTCATCGGCAGTAAGCCTGAGATTCTCTTCCTCGTAGGTTGGAGACTTTTCCCATTCGAGGTCGGCAGGATGCGAACGCGGTGTCCCGTCCTCATTGAGCCGGGGTGAGAAAGAGATTGCGGGACCGACATCGAGGTAAAATTCACTGACCCATTGCACCGACTCGCCTGCCTCATCGAGTTCAGCTGTAGTTACACCGGGCTCTGTTTCCTGAACCGAAACATTGGCCGGGTCATCGGAATCCCCGATCAGGCGCGTCATCTGTCCGAAAGTTTCTCCTGGACCCGACGGTTCATCTTCGACAGGCTCGGTAGCGCGCGTCCCTCCCTGGTTTGCGTTCAGTATCGAACCCAGTCCAAACCAGAGAATTGCGAACACTACAAGGTTGATGGCAATCGCCCATCCCCAGGCCTGGATACCATTTTTCTGTTGTGTCTCCATCGTGTGTTTTGACACGTCCCCTGTGAGATTGTTCAATCTACCCTGGCAGTGGCTTTATTTTCATTGGCCACGCGTTTCATCAGGTTCAGAAGGTCCTTGAACTGATCTGTCTTCGCACCGTACGTCAACTCGTATGCGGCCATTTCCCAGTCGCAGATAATAGCCCCCGCCTGGCGCATTTTCTCGATGCCAAGCCTGTGCGAGTTCTCCCAGCGGCACCTGACCGCATCCTCGACAACATGCACCTGCAGTTCGTGCTGGAGAAGATCCATGACTGTCTGATTGACGCAGATGTGCGTCTCCATTCCGGTTACGATGATCTGGTCGCGTCCCGTTGCCTTCACGGCATCGACAAAGTCCTGGTGACCGCAGCAGGAGAAGATATTTTTGTGAAGCGGTTTATACCCGACTGTATTCTCAATGATTCCCACGAGGTCAGGATCGGTCGCACCGAGTCCCTTCGGGTTGTGCTCTGTTACGATGGTCGGAAGGTCGTGGATCTTCGCGATCTCGAGCATGTACCCGATGTTCCTGAGCATTTTTTCCTTTTCCAGGATGAAGGGGATCAGCACGCTCTGGACATCGATGACAACAAGTGCCGCGCGTGTGCGGTCGAGTAGAAATGGATTACGTGTGGAGCAAATTCCGTCGTTTACTTCCGTCATTTACTGTCTCCTTCTTCTCAGGAAGTATAGCATTAAGGTCAGGTTGATTTAAGGGGTAAGAGGGATGGAGCTAAAAGGAGAAAACCCCTTACCGGGGTTCTCGCCGCCATTTTTCAGGTTCTGCGCCGGTTAAATTAGCCTGTTACTTTAAAACGGAAAACTTTTAATAATTGCCCTCCGTAACTTGACTAAGGTACCGTTTGATGTGATGGATCGATCTTCCTGATCTCTTTTATCCGAAGTCGGCTCGCGATTAATTCGGCCTCTTCATCGGGAGTGGGTTCCTGTATTTTCATTCCCCACTCACACAAAAATCTTTCAACAGCCGCACAATCAATATTCAGTAAACCATTGCTATTACCGTCCGTCATTTATACCTCCTTTAACTTTTTAACGAAACTATGCGAGCGGGCGCAGACCCCTCTACTTATTTTTACCACATACTGCGATTTCACGGTAGACCTCAAAGTGCAAATATGCAGGAGAAAATCGAAAATTAGTTATATTTTTCACAATGGAATTTGTGTACGTATTAAGGTTAATTAAGTCTCAGGATTTTCGCCGATTGCTTTCAACATGGTATCAACAGTCTCATACTCGCGACATCTCATGGCATAGCAGTCCTGGATTCCGGATGCTTTTATCTGAACTGTATTCAGGGGTAACTTCGACCAGTCAATCTTTTCCGGGGCATGTATAACGTGAAATCTGCCGTTCGCTGTCATTACAGCCAGGTTATGGAAATCGTTATTGTGTGGAGAGCTGAATTCCATCTTCGAGTATTCCCGATCGAGTAAAATTTCCATCCTTAAAAGGGCGTACTCGGCCGTTGAGACACTCGACGGCACAGGTTGGTCGAAATCCCTCGCAGCGACCTTCCTGAAATCGGGATTATCGGCCTCGAACCAGATCCCGTCATGGAATTCATTCAGTCGCCCGGCAAGAGCTTCCATGAGATCCCCGTATTTACCCGTTTCCTCGTACAGGAACGTCGCCAGGAGCAGAACGCTCGCGTAATCCTCAAGGAATTCACCACTCTGCAGCTCTCCATCGAGCGATGAATGATGCATGATGCCATCGATGTAGTGTTTTTCAATCAATTGTTTAAACAGGTGGTTCGCTTGATCGAGTGCATCCTCACGAGCGGCATACCTGTACGCCATCACGAGCCCGATTCCGGTGAGAGCATTCCACGACGTCACAATTTTCCTGTCCGTGAACGGCTGAGGTCGCTTGTTTCTGACCTCCAGGAGTTTTCGCTCGACAGTTCGTATGTCCCTGTCCTTGATCTTTATCAGGTGGTTTCTGCCCTCGAAATTTCCCTCCGCACGGATATCATAAGCCTCAGTAAACTCTCTAGATTCTTCCGGAGTTAATGCTTCCCTTATCTCATCCTGAGTCCAGACGTATGTTGCCCCTTCCACGTGGTCGGTGTCGGCATCGTGAGCGGAATAGTAAAGCCCGTCATCATCAGCAAAGGTCTCATCAAGGCAGTTGATTAATTTATCCGCTACGTCCTTGTACTCAGCCTTGCCAGACGTCCTGTATCCCGCACTGTACGCCCAGAGAAGCATCGCCTGGTCGCTGAGCATTTTTTCGAAGTGTGGTATTGTCCACGCACGATCGATGGTGTATCGATAAAAACCTCCCTGAAGATGATCGTGGAGCCCACGTTGCGCCATTACGTCAAGATGTCCCTCGATCATGTCCTTTGCAATTGGTGACTGCGAGTAGTCGAACCAGTGAAGCAGGAACAGGAGCGTCGTCGGCTGCGGGAACTTCTGCCCGATCCCGTACCCGCTGCTTGTACCGTCGTAGGAGCTGTGAAGAACCTTCAGAAGCTCGTCCTCCGGGACAGCCTGACGTGGAACGGACAGCGGGGAGTAATCGAATGAGACCTCCGGGTTCTTCTCACGGAAATCAACAAGGCTTTTCAGGACTTCTATGAAAGCGGGCATTCCCTCCTTTGGTTCGACCGGCACGTAGGTCACTCCCAGCAGGGGTTTCTGGTCGGGGGAGAGGAAGACGTTCAACGGCCATCCTCCGTGACCTATCTGGCGTACGAGGAAGTCCATCATGTACTGGTCGATATCCGGACGTTGCTCGCGGTCAATTTTTATCGAGACGAACTTCTCGTTGAGGTAGTCTGCGACCTCCCGATCGGAGAATGCCTCATTTGCCATTACGTGGCACCAGTGGCAGGTCGAGTACCCGACCGAGACCATGACCAGTTTATCGTTCTTCCTTGCGTGATCGAGGATCTCCTCCGACCATTCCTGCCAGTGGACGGGATTGTCGGCGTGCTGACGCAGGTAAGGGGAGGATGCTTTATCGAGATTGTTGCGGTTGATGTCCATAATGTGTTACCCGGGCTGCATTTTAACACATGATTGCTGAAAGCCAATATCAGCCTTTAACAGTGCCCCGACCGTAAGGGAGGGGGTATATTATTCAAGTCCTACCCCCTCCCTTACGGTCGGGGCACTGTTATTAGTTGGGATATAATTGAAATCTATGCAGAAAACCCCCGCTCACCGTACGGGGGTAATAATATCAGTATGGTGCGGACGGGGGGACTTGAACCCCCATGGAGTTGCCTCCACCAGGCCCTCAACCTGGCGCGTCTACCAGTTCCGCCACATCCGCACGTGGCACTGACCCCGGTTAAGGGGCGCTAATTTATACCGCATTATTATTATCTTCGCAAGTGCTTAAGTATGCAACTATTCAGGCACCATGACCGATCCAATTACCTCCCGCGACGCAGGTGTTGACAGAGACGCCGGCAACGAGGCTGTCAGGCGCATCAAAAAAATCCTTAAATCAAGCCCCAGAATCGTCAACGGCGGCGAGGAACTTGGCAACATCGGCGGTTTCTCAGGATTTTTCCGACCTTTCCTCAAGGGCATGGATGATCCGCTTCTCGTGGCATCCACCGACGGTGTCGGGACCAAGCTCCTTTTAGCGCTGGAGAATAACCGTCTCGAAGGCGTCGGACAGGACCTCGTCGCGATGTGCGTGAACGACCTCATCGTCTGTGGTGCGCGACCGCTCTTCTTCCTCGACTACATAGCGACCGCAAAGCTCCAGCCCGATGAGATAGAGACAATTGTCGGATCGATTAATAAGGCCTGCGTTGAGTCCGACTGCCTCCTGATCGGCGGGGAATGCGCTGAGATGCCCGGCATGTACGCTCCGGGTCATACCGACCTAGCAGGATTCGCGGTCGGCGTTGTCGACAGGCAGAAACTCATCGATGGAACATCTGTACAGGCGGGCGATATCGTAATCGGGATCGCATCATCGGGACTGCATTCCAATGGCTTCTCGCTGGTGAGGAAATTGATCGAGGAAAAGGGCTGGACGTGCGACATGACTCTTCCGGGCTGTGACAATGTCTTCCTCGATCTCGCCCTGGAACCGACAAAGCTCTATGTCCAAACACTCATGGACCTGATTGAAGAGGTCGGTACAGGACCGGATGGCATCAAGGCGTGCTCACATATCACCGGTGGCGGATTGATAGAGAACGTCCCGCGTGTCATCCCGGACCACCTTGGAGTGACTATCACCGCGGGATCGTGGCACGAGCATGCGATTTTCGGCCTGATCAGGGAGGGCGCACAGCTCAGCGACGATCACATGTACCGTACGTTCAACTGCGGGATCGGGTTAGTGGTGATAGTCGGGAAGGACGTCGGTGACCGGGTCGAAACACTGCTGCAAGAGTACGGCGAGACAGCAAACAGGATCGGTGAGATCGTCGCAAGGCCGAAAACACAGCCGTCATTGATAATAGCTTGATATGTGATAATTAAAGCCGTAAAGGTGACAGGCATCCTTTTTGCTTCAGGTAAAGTGGGCGTTTGTAAAGAATTGGCAATTGCAAAAAGGTGACAGTCCCCTTTACAGTTGCAGCATCTTGCACAAACCCTGTCACACTGCTAGAATGCACCTACGTGTGGTGGGATGAAAAGACGCGTGAAAGACAGGCCCTATAAAATTCAAGGGCCTTTTTCTATTTCAGATCATCTTCCACCGCCCGGATTAAATAGTGAACGGAAATGTTGAGGTCGAGATGACTAAACCGGTCCACATTATCGAAACCACCCTCAAGGACGGCTTTCCCGATCCCGTAGCCGCCGGAATTCTCGCAGCGGCAAAGGAGGAGGGCCTCAACGGCATCACGTCGGTCAGCAAGGCGGCCGTTTTCAGGCTGCAGGGCGATTTCAGTCCGGATGTACTCAAAAAAATCGCTACTCATCTGCTCGCGGACGGTATTACCGAGCACTACGCGGTCAACAGTGCAGTCCTCGATGAAAATACAGGGCAGGTTTTCGAGGTCACCTTCAATCCCGGTGTGATGGACCCGGTTCAGGAAAGCGCCCACAAGGCGTTAACTGAGCTTGGCGTTGAAGGTGTCAGCGGTATCAAGACCGGTTCGAAATTCCTCTTCAGTGGCGATGTGGATCGCGACGCAATCGACACCTTTGCGGGACGGTACCTCTACAACACGGTCATCCAGCATGAGGTAAAGCCGGGAGAGGACCCGTTCCCGGTGACTCCCGCTTACAAATTCAGTAAGGAAACGTTCGAACTCGCGGGAAAAACCGACGATGAACTCGTAAAAATCAGCCGCGATTACCTCCTCAGCCTGAATATCGAGGAGATGCATACCGTCCGGGATTACTTCGAGAAAGAGGGTCGCGACCCGACTGATGTGGAGCTTGAAACGATCGCGCAGACCTGGAGTGAGCACTGCTACCATAAAACTTTCCGTGCGGACTTCCAGTTCAACGATGAAAGGATCCCGAACCTTCTGAAATCGACCGTGATGAAGGTCACGAAGGATCTGGACCTGCCGTGGTGTGTGTCCGTCTTCAAGGACAACGCCGGTATTATCGAATTCGATGAAAATTTTGACCTGTGCTTCAAGGTCGAGACGCACAATCACCCGTCGGCACTTGAGCCGTACGGCGGCGCTGGAACCGGGATCGGGGGCGTGATCCGCGACATCCTCGGTACCGGTCTCGGAGCGAAACCGATCGCCAACACCGATGTATTTTGCTTCGCACCACCTGAGACACCATTCGATGAGCTGCCCGAGGGTGTTCTGCACCCCAAACGTATCATGAAAGGGGTCGTATCAGGGGTTCGCGACTACGGCAACCGTATGGGAATCCCGACCGTCAACGGTGCTTTGTGCTTCCATCCATTTTATATGGGAAATCCGCTCGTGTACTGCGGGACGGTCGGGATCATACCGAAGGGCATGAGCGAGAAGGAAGCGATGCCCGGTGACTATGCGGTGTGCATAGGTGGAAGGACGGGTCGGGACGGCGTTCACGGTGCGACGTTCAGCTCGATTGAACTCGATGATGCCAGTGAAGTGACGTCGGGCGGTGCAGTGCAGATTGGTAATCCGATTGAAGAGAAACGATTGATGGACGCGATGCTCATTGCACGCGACCGTAAGCTGTACACTGCTGTTACTGACTGTGGTGCGGGTGGATTCTCGTCGGCAGTCGGCGAGATGGGTGCCCACTGCGGCGCGGTTGTTCACCTCGACCGCGCTCCGCTTAAGTACCAGGGACTTGCACCGTGGGAGATATGGATCTCCGAAGCCCAGGAGCGAATGGTTTTCGCGGTCCCGGAGAGCAAGTATCCTGAGTTCGAGGAACTGATGAAGCAGTGGGACGTCGAGTGCACGCATCTTGGCGAATACACCGACACCGGACGTCTTGAATTATTCTACGATGGCAACCGGGTCTGTGATCTGTCGATGGATTTCCTGCACGAAGGAATTCCCGACAGCGTACGCGAGGCAAAATGGACACCGTCCACCGGACAGGACCCCGATCTGGCTGACCTGATTGGTGATACAGAACCGGGCGACCTTCTGAAAAAAATGCTCGGACACCTCGATGTGTGCTCGAAGGAATGGGTGATCCGTCAGTACGATCACGAGGTGCAGGGTGCGACTGTCGGCAAGCCGATGGTTGGGGTCGCGAACGACGGTCCATCGGATGCCGCAATTCTTACCCCGGTTCTCGGAAGCAAAAAAGGCTGCGTGATCGCAAGCGGGATAAATGTCCGGTATTCATTTATCGACCCGTACCACATGGCGACATCGGTGATCGATGAGGCGATGCGCAATCTCGTTGCAGTCGGTGGTAATCCGCACAGGACAGCGATTCTCGATAACTTCTCATGGGGCTCATCGACCGCACCGGAGCCGCTTGGTGATCTCGTACGGGCATCGCAGGGATGCTACGATGCCGCGAAGGCATACGGAACGCCGTTCATCAGCGGCAAGGACAGCATGAACAACGAATATCGTGTCGGTGACAAGTTGATACGTATTCCGTCGACGCTCCTCATCAGCGCGATGAGCGTCATGGACGACGTCTCAAAGGCTGTAACAATGGACGCCAAGTCACCCGGAAACCTCCTTTGCGTGGTCGGAGTAACGAAAAAACACATCGGTGGAAGCGTCCTTCTTGATCTTTTCGATGAAACCGGAACCAGCGTACCTGAAGTCGACCTTGAAACTGCCGCGAAGACGTTCGATCTCATGCACAAGGCGATCAATGCTGGACTTGTGGTCAGCTGCCACGATCTCAGCGACGGCGGCCTGGGTGTCGCGCTCGCCGAGATGTGTTTCGCGGGTAGGGTCGGATGCGAGATCGACCTTGGCGACGTCATGACCGACCCGATGACACTCGACATAACCGACGGGGATGAGTTCGGTCTCGGCCTGGACGAACCGACAATCCTGTACTCGGAGACACCGTCACGGTTCCTTGTTGAGATCGAACCCACGAAGAAGGACGATTTCATCAAGGCGATGGGCAATGTGCCGGTCGCGAACATCGGGGAACTGACGTCGGACGACCGAATATTAATCCGGGACCGCCTCCGGGTCGAGTACATCAACGAGAGTCTGTCGGACCTCAAGGAAGTCTGGCAGGCACCGTTGAGGTGGGAGTGAACATTATTAAGCCAAAAATTGTGTGGGGCAGACTTTCAAGTCTGCCATTGGTACTAAATTATTTAATGGACGGCAGACTAGAAAGTCTGCCCCACACCTGAGAAGATTTTTATACTAAACAGAGATGACACTTAGTACTGACATTGAGATCAGGAAGACTGTAATCAGGCAGTGGTTGAAAGATAAGCCCTCAGCGAAATCGTTTGAGCTTGAAGCCCATCTGCCTGAGATACGTGAATTCGATAAAAAAGATCTGGATTCTGTTCTACAATTAAGACGGAGACTACCTCATTGGGAGTTAGATGGTTCCACGTATTTTCTAACATTCAGAGTAGCTGGCATTGTAGGTATTCCTTTTATGGTCCTGGCTGGAAGCTCCCGTGATGTGGATGATGCTCAGATTGCTAACACTTGCGCATCAATTGTCGAGGAAAGCATCATTTATGGATATGGAGAAAGGTACGACCTTCATGCTTATGTGATCATGCCGGATCATGTCCATATTCTCCTTGAGCCATTAACTGACTGGCCATTATCAAGGATTCTGAAAGGAATAAAAGGATTCACTGCGAGAGAAATCAACAAGGTCTTGAATAGAACCGGTTCATTCTGGCAGGACGAAAATATGGATCATATAATCCGCGACGCTGACAGTTGGTTGGAAAAATTCCATTACATACACAATAATCCTGTCGAAGCAGGCTTGGTTGAGAGTCTTGAGGACTGGCCATTCAGTAGTCTGGTAACCCTGCACAGTATAGGTAGACTTGAGAGCTTGCAGTCCGTATTGGGATATTCAGCAGGGACAGAGGCATAAAACGAGATTAAAACTATGAAACCTAAAACCCTCATACTGAAAACAGCCGGGATAAACTGCGACGTCGAACTCGCGCACGGATTCGAGCTCGCGGGTGCCGACGCTGAAATAGTCCACATCAACGAGCTCGTACGGGGTGACAAATCCATACTCCATTACGACATAATCGGCTTCCCCGGTGGATTTTCATACGGCGACGACCTCTCCGCCGGACGCGTGCTCGCAACAGAGGTCATCGCGAACCTGCTCGACGACCTTTTCGAGTTCTACAAGCGCGACGGGCTGATCATCGGTATCTGCAACGGCTTCCAGACCCTCGTGAAGGCCGGAATCCTACCTTGCCTGCTCGACATCTCCGAAAAATACGACCGTCTGCCGGAAGCCACGCTGTTCTGGAACGATTCGGGCAAGTTCGAGGACCGCTGGGTGACGCTGAAGGTCGAGGAGGACTCGAAATGCGTCTGGACGCGCGGTTACGAGGGCATGATCGAGTTCCCGGTCGCACACGCGGAGGGGAAATTCATCCCCGCGTCGGTTGAGATCCTCGATTCACTCGCCAGGAACGACCAGATCGTGTTCCGTTACTGCGATCCCGGGCACCCGGGTTCATGCGAGACCGAGCAGGTTCCGTACCCGCTGAATCCGAACGGATCGATTGCGAACATCGCTGGCGTGTGCGATCCCACCGGACGTGTCCTCGGTCTCATGCCGCATCCCGAGCGGTTTCTGCACCCGGAGAACCATCCACGTCACACCCGTGGCGCATCGAGTCCGCACGGACGGTCGTTCGCGGATGCGGATCGACGTTATCACATCGGAGTGGGGGAGGGCGGCGGCTGGGCGGACGGCCTTCCGATGTTCGTGAATGCAGTAAATTATGTTCTGGACAAGAAGGGCGTACGGGCGTCAAGGTGAACCGAAGCCTGCTCTGTGTAATAATGCAGGTGACTTAGTTGAAGTTAATTTTCTCCTACGGAGAAGGCAGGATGAGAGAGAAGGGATTTTCACTGATTGAATTTCTGGCGGTTGCTGCGGTTATTTTAATTCTGGCTGCCGTATGCCTTCCGAACTTCATTCGTTCACGAACACGGGAAAGGGAAGCCGAAGTTAAATCGAGAATACATGCGATTCAAATCGCGCTTGAGCGTTATGCGGTCGATGCCGGGGGTACGTATCCGGCATTTCTTGTGGGCGCTGAGCGTGAAAGCAACATACTTGCATGCAGTTACACTCTTGGTAGTAATGGAATCAGCGAGTTCCCCCTTCATGGAGTAACACCGTTTGCGAAGACAGCTGATCGCAGCGCGTGGTGCAATACAACGCCCTGCTTCACCGACATGGATCCGCTAATAAAGTACTGTTATATGTCCGAGTACCCGGTGAATCCATTCGCGGGTCGTGACGCCGGGATGTGGAATTCCGGTCCGAGTTGGGACAACTTCCCGGGAATTTTCCCATACGGAGGACTTCGCGGGGACAAAATGTTCGACCTTGGATTCGGGTGGGGAGATACGCCCCAAACCGATTTCTTGTATACATCACCGGAAAGAGTCGATGAAGAACGGGCGTTGGAGGACGATAGTCTTTTCAGCGATCCCGACAACGAGGCCCCCGGTCAATTCTATTATCATCCCGTCTTCAGCGATCTTGCACCAGTCTACTCACATTACAGTGCTCAGTATGAGTCAGTCTATACATTTTCAAATCCTGAGATCTCGCACAAAGTTACTGGTTACTATCTGTATGGTTACGGTGCTCCTAGTGGACGCGGTAATCTCGAAGATGATGGGCTTGATGTCTTTAATCGCATGCCCCCTGTTAACGATCTCCCAGGGGAATCGACAATCACTGAATACGGGATAGGAGACGTGCTATTCTCAACTGTAGGGAATGGCAATGGGGATTTTCAGGAGCGAGTGGAAACCACTGGGTACCCAAAACAGGAGTTCGACCCGTGGACCGGTGGCTACCCGATCTGGATGAATCCTGAGCGATCTGGTGAAGATAGTGATTATCCAAGGTCGGGACCGGACGGTGTTCCCGACTGGGTTATAATTGAAGTGACATCGAGTACCGAAATTAAATATCAGGAATTGATGGATTAAAACGCTGTAAGTAGTAATCACCCTACCCAATGAAACAACGTACACAGCCGATATTCTGGTGCCTTCTTTCCGCAGCGTTCTTCGGGGCGTCGACACCCGCGTCCAAGGCCATCCTCGGCGACATGAGTCCGCTCACGCTTGCCGGGCTGCTATATTTCGGCGCGGCACTCGCGATGATCCCTTTTTCATTCAAGGGCGGATCGCCGGAGCTCAGACGCAAGCCCGACCAGCTCCTTAAAATGTCGGGCGCGGTCGTGTTCGGGGGAATCCTGGGGCCCGTACTCATTCTTCTCGGGCTGAATGTGGCATCGTCGGCGTCCGTAGCCCTCTGGCTCAACCTCGAGACAGTCGCGACCGCAATACTCGGATGGCTGTTCTTCAGGGAACATCTTGACCGCAGAACATGGGTAGCGATCGGACTGGTTATCATTGCCGGAGTGATCCTCGCGTCGCCGTCAGGATTCGGATCGCTGATGCCTGCGATATTCGTGGCGCTCGGATGCCTGTGCTGGGGATTCGACAACAATTTCACCGCAATAATCGACGGTTACACTCCGGCCCAGACAACACTGGTAAAGGGGCTCATCGCCGGGATTTTCAACATCGCGCTCGGACAGGTGCTCGAAGGCGATCCGTTCAGCCTCGGAATCTGGATTGCCGCGCTTGTTGTGGGTGCGTTCTCCTACGGTGTATCAATCATGCTCTACATCGCGGGCGCACAGAGACTTGGAGCGACGCGGTCGCAGATGATATTCGCAACGTCGCCGTTTTTCGGGGTGTTACTATCATGGACCGCACTGGGTGAGAGCATCGGAATCTACCAGGTGATATCGGGACTGATTATCGTTGTTGGGCTGCTGGTCCTGTTCACCGGACGTCACGGGCATGTACATACCCATGTACGGACCAGGCACACGCACGGACACAGCCATGACGATGATCATCACGGTCACGAGCATCATGATTTACCGCCGTCGACCTTCCACACGCATGATCACGAACATGAGCCTGACGAGCATGAGCACCCTCACGAACCGGACCTGCATCACAGGCACGATCACTGATGAAAAAGCAATAAATGGGACAGTCACCTTTATTGCCACACGATAGTTTATTCCGGTTCGGGAGAACATCAATCGACAATTATTCCGGGACCCATTGGACCGCCGTCGACGATATCCTTTGCTTCCCAGTAAATACCATTGGCGTCCATGTCAAGTACGATGTCATATTCTCCCGGTACCGCGGATGCCCACGTGAGGATCGGTCCTGCGTTCCTTGTCGCCCACTGTGTTGTACCAAGCTCAACGCCTTCTGTCAGATCGATAAGCTCTGTACCGGAGATCCATTCGTCGCGATGCTCGACAATATAGCGCCTGGTTGCGTGCCCCTGGGTGCGAATCCATTTATCGCTGATGAACCAGGTGTAGATCTCGTCTCCCGCCTCAAAATGCCTTACATACTGCATATCGCGACGAGCCGCCAGCTCGTGATACCTCGGGGGCTGGGATGGTAACATTGAGTGCAACCAGACGTCAGAGCTTAATCCGGGCAATCCCTGGGCATCGAGACCGTCGGTTTCCGCATTGTAAATACCGAAAGGTGCGGCATCGAGTATGAGATCGTATCTGCCGTTGAATGACAACTCGTAGTTGAAGGTCGGCAGCAGTGGCAGTTGCTCAATGCATCCATCCTCATCCGACCTGAACTCCAGGGCCGTGTAGGTTCCGGGTTCCATGGACGAAATGAGGCCGCCATCGTTCCATGTCCACCGATCCGGAGCCAGCCAGACAAGGTAATCTTCATCAGGTAACAGGCCGCTTCCCCAGACTACGAGTTCATCTGTGCTTGCATGTGTCATAGTGTGCGACCGAAACCATGCGACAGGTCCCATTGGCTCCTCGGGTACTACGATATGAGTTGAGGTAATACCAGCCCTGGATTGCATTTCGAGAGAGTAATGACCCGGCATTCTCAGGCAGGGAAGCGAGAAAAAGGAAAATCTGACATCATAGGCAAGGGTGACCTGTTCAATGCGACCCCGGGAATCGGCTGTTAAATGCGATTCAGTTATTACCCGTCCACGAATGTCGCTGATGGTGATGATAACTGGATATTCATACGGCTCAAGTCCTGTTACAGAGACTTCAAGGTTATCGCCAACGTTGACAAAGTCTCCGTACGGGCTGATGACATGTATCCGGGGATTAGTTACAGGAATTTCTGTGGTGCTGCATCCGATCAGCAATGCAAACAGGAACGTCCAGAGCAATTTAGAATATACGGTCAGGATGCACTTCGACATGACAACCTCCCTCGATACTGCTCGGAAATTTATAGCGCCCCGCTTGAATGAACCGCATTTGTGGTTTTTTTCCAAGCGGGGCGCGCAGTGAATGAAGCCGTTAACCGGCCTGCCTTATGCCCTAAGTTAAGTTAATCAGTGACGGTAAATCCCGGTCCATCCGGACCTCCGTCAAGTATGTCTATTCCTTCGTCGTATATTCCATTCCCGTTGACATCCAGAAGCACGTCGTATTCACCGATCTGGTCGATTATCCACGCGAGTACGAGACCCTCGTTGATGCACCCGATCTGGATTGCATCCAGTTCAGCGCCACCGGTGATATCCTCGAGCGGCGTCCCGTCCGCCCACAGCTCGGTGTGGTACAGGATGTACTTGAGGACGTACATTGAGAAGTCGTTCAGCCTGAAACCGGGGTTGAGCCAGATGTTGACCTCTTCGCCGACCTTGAACTCGTTCGAATACGTGTAGTTGGAATACGACGCGAGTTCAGCGTAGAGCGGCCCGTCCGGAAGCTCCTCCTGTACTACAACACCCGTGGGAATCTGACCGTCGACCGCGTCGGTATCGACGTTGAAGACCGCGAACGGTTCAGCATCGATCACGATATCGAACTGGTCGGTGATTCCAACCAGAAGCTTCGTGGCGTAGGGGAGTAACTGGGTCGGATCGACATCACCGTTGGCATCCGTGGTCACTTCAACGTATTCCGGGATCTCGATCGGCCAGATGATCGATGGAGCGTCGGCCTGCCAGCTCTTGATGATGTCGCCATCGTTCCATGCGCGACGGTCATCGACCGGCCATGCTCTGTAAACCGTGTTGGGAGTCAGCGATTCCGCCGAGAAGAACACAGGTTCGCCCGCGAGGAACGCGTTCGACAGGTTGCCGTCGATATCGCACCCCCAGACCATCGGCCCGTCAGGTGCAGCCGGGACTGAGATATTCCCTGTAATTGTACCGGCTGTTGCGTTTACCCGTACGGTGTAGTTTCCGGGTGCCAGACGACCGTCTCCGGATGTGTCGAAAAATCCGAGATCGTACGAAAGGATGAAATTATTGATGCGTCCGTTGCTTGACGCTGTCAGTCTTGCCTGGCTTACTACAGCGCTCTGAGAGTCGAGCACCTGCGCGATTACCGGATACTCACCGGACTGTAGTCCGGTGACATTCAGGATTAGCGCCTCGCCCTGGTTAATGATGCCACCGGAAGCGGTGGTAATGCTGAGTTCGAAGGGATCGGTCAAAGGTGGATCATTAATCGTTGCGCCGGAGCATCCAAGAACCAGGGCGAGAGCACAAGCTGAAAAGGCATGTAATATAATTGGGAAGCGGACTATCATGTTTAATCGAACCTCCTGCGGTTCAACGCTAATTGTAACATCTTGTAGCCTTTTGTCAACTCTTGTGAGGTAAAAAATCCCGGAAAAGTTCATGAAAATCGCATATTTTTAACTTTAATCCGGAGATACAACGGCTGAGAGTTAATTTCTATATCATTAGTACGTATGTTATAATTCAACAAGCCAGGTACCCGGTACATCGCTGCACCGGGAAGGATTGGCTTGCCTGTGAGCGTGATACATAGTCTTTCCGGAGGTTAACAATGAACAGATGGGCAGTGGTTATCCTGATAGCCCTGTACGGGCTGATTTCATTCGCCTGTTCCAGCAACTCAACAAACCCGGTCCTGCCGGACCAGAATTCATCACTGACCGGAGCGATTGAGGTTCCGAAATGCCAGACACATCTCTGGGGTTACTACGATCTGCACTTTAACCTTGATACAAGAACGGTCGATGTGGTCCCGAGACGCGATGTCATGTTCACCGCCAATGTCGTGAACTTCATCAATGGTCAACCCGCAGGTCTTGGATTTCATATTAACTCGACTCCCATCGGTACGGACTATATCGACGTTGATATCGATGTGAGGATCACTCACCCTTTTCCCGGACTGCCTCAGTACAACGGGTATGACGTCCGCGGTATTTTCATGGGTGACGGTTCCGGGCTTCTCAGCTATGGTGGCTTGAACGTTCCGGAGTCTGGGCAGGACCAGTTTATGTTTGACAGTCCTGATACCGGTTTCGGAGGGCCTGATGGGTACTCCCGATGGTTTAATTACTCAGAATTTTCCGGTGGTGTCCTGCCGCTGGTTCAGTACACACAGGGAAATGTTGCCCCTCCGGGATTTGCGGGGACGTCCAACGTGAACCCATATAAATACTTCGCGAACGGTCTGGGCGCTACTGAAGACCTGTGGACCTGGCTGATGGCTCATGTTGATCAGAATGGCCTGTTTGCATCGGGTGCGACTAACACCCGCAACTATTATCTCCGTTTTCCCAATTCGAAAGGCGTTGTTTTCGGTTATGCAATTATCGCAAACTGGGAAGGCGATGAGTCACAGTATCATCCGTCGAACGCATCGGAGGCGATTGCATGCGAGGTGCTCGACAACAGCGATCTCTGGTATGTCGATCCGGTCAATAACGGCGGCAGCATCAAAATGGAAGTCAGTATCTGGGACTGGGATTCAGAGATCGTGGGTGGTGTCATGGAGGACTACAACATTATTATTGAGTCCTCAGTTCTATCAAGCCCGATTGAAGTTTCAGGACCGAGCCTGGTTCCTTTAAGCGGTGACTTTCATTACTCGACTTACGATTTTGATATTCCCGCTGATAATTTGACAGGAACCGAAGGGAATGAACTCTGGATAATCGTTAAGGACAACAATCTCGATTACTCCAATGAATTCGGTGTGCCCAACCAGGCACAGAATGATTCCCTTGCTGCATTTTTCAGATACAGTATCCAGGTGAACGACGATTCCGGCTGCGGTAACCATACCCCGGTCGTACTATC